>CAXNGR010000667.1:0-3235 GCA_964201265.1 Verrucomicrobiaceae bacterium | reverse complement strand
GGTGGAGCCTTGTCCATTTCTGGCTCCCAGATGTACGCGGAGAGATTCACCCCTCCGACGCTCTTATAGATCTCCTCACGGGCGGTCTTCAGCAGTTCCCGATTGCGATCAATCGGGGGTGTTCTAGGCAGGCCTTCGCTGGGTGACTCCATGTTTGTGGGTGAGGGAAAAAGTGACGTTTACCAGAATCGCCAAAACGGCAAATGGTTTTGTGTCAGTGGGAAAACTATCAACCCACTTTGAGAAGTAAGCGAGCCGTAAAATGATGATCCAGGGTTGTTTTCATGCCGACACGGCTTTTCTTGAGACAGTTTTTCAATCCAACCATGCGCTTCCTTACCCCATTGCTTCTCAGTTTCGCCCTGCTTGCCACCATTTTCCCGCTGCAGGCTCAGGATGGCGATGTCGCGCTACGCACAGCGTTGGAGAACGCTTACAAGAACTGGCGTCAGGCGATGATTCGCAAAGATCCGCTGGCTTGGGCTTCGTCGATCACGCGCTACCGCCAGACGGTGATGCGCAACTCCATCGTGAGCGAGCGCAGTGCTTTCCCTGATGCGGTGTTTGCCTCAGGTGTGCAGCCGCCTCCGCTTGACGGGCTGCGTCTGTTGGAGGCGCAGGCGGTGGGCGACACCGCGCACTTGGTCTATTTCGGCAAGATCGACCTGGGCCAGGATCGCGAGTTAGTGCGTGACGATGTGCTGAAGCTGAAATTTCTGCGCGAGAACGGCATGTGGAAGTTTGATAGCAACCGCATCACCAGCATGGCCAACGCGCCCGATGTGCGGCAGGCGTTGCTGGAAGGAAAGCGTCCCGAGTTTCTCGAAACGCCGGAGTTCACACCGCCAGGCATCGCGCCGCCGGTGCCGCCGCTCTGCCGTGTGCCGGACCAAAAGGCGGGCTACAAGATTCAGAGCTTTGGTTACGAGACAAAGGTCAGCATGAACGGCTTCGATTACGACCCTGTAGGTGACGGCATGGAGCAGCAGATGATCATCGGCGGCCTCGTGAACGGGCACAATGAGATCACGCTCCAAATGAAGCCGATTGCGGAAGTGCCGAAGGGCGAGAAGGCATCGCTGCAAATTCGCGTGTACGTCCTGTCGAACGATCCTGAGCAGCCAAGCAAGGAAGTGCTGCGCTGGCAGGCACCGGAGAGTGGTGCTCCTGAAAAGATCACGTTGCCGATGGAAGTCAGCCGGTAAAAGAGTTCAAAGTTTCAGGTTCAAAGTTCAAGGTTCACCCATGTATGCCGACGCTCGACCATGAGAACACGCTGCGGGCCGCTGGCTTCCGCATTGTCGCGGGCATCGACGAGGCTGGACGCGGACCTCTGGCCGGGCCGGTGTGCGTGGCGGCGGTCGTGTTGCCGGCTGATTTCACTCATCCAGTTCTCAATGACTCCAAGCAGCTCACCGAGGCAAAGCGCGAACGTCTTTATGAAGAGATCACGAGTGATGCGCGCATTCGCTGGCATTGCGTCAGCATCGAGCCGGATGAAATCGACCGCATCAACATCCTCCAGGCCACCTGGTCTGGCATGCGTGCCGCCGCCTTAGCTCTTGATCCGCTGCCGGATGCTGTCCTGATCGACGGTCGGCCGGTGAAGCAGTATCCGCTGCATCAGGTGGCCTTGGTGAAGGGGGACAGCCTCAGTTATTCCATCGCCGCTGCCAGCATCATTGCCAAGGTCACGCGGGATCGTTTCATGGTCGCGCTGGCGGAGGAGCATCCGCAATACGGCTTCGAGATTCACAAAGGCTATCCCACCCCAGCGCATCTCGCCGCGCTGAAAAAATTCGGCCCATGCCCGCATCACCGCCGCAGCTTCGGTCCCGTGGCACAGTCGGAGTTTCAATTCGACGAGGTATGAAACCCAAGCGCCGTGTCCCGCGTCCGAAAACCCTGTGGCGCTGGCTGCGGCGGCGCGTCACGGGCGATGCGCGTGTGCGAGCAGCGGCTCTCTGGCTGCGCGCCTCGCCGCTGCGCTTGTTTCACCATCGTCTTGCCTCGCGGACCATGACTCGTGCGGAAATCGGTCGGATGGGCGAGTTGATCGCCGTGCGCTGGCTCGGCATGCATGGCAGACGCGTCCTGCATCGCAACTACCGAGGCGTGAACCGTGGCGAGGTGGACATCGTTGCCCGGCATCGCGACGTGCTCACCTTCGTCGAGGTCAAAACCCGCACCAGCACCGCTTTTGGCCGCCCGGCAGATGCGGTGGGCCTGGAAAAGCAGCGACTCATTCAACGCGGTGCCCAGGACTGGCTGCGCCTGCTCGGCCATCCGCGCATCAAATTCCGTTTCGACATCGCCGAGGTCGTTCTCACCGAGGGCGAGTTGCCGCACGTTCACGTCATTGAAAACGCCTTCCAGTTGCCCGACAGCTCAATGGCAGGACGGTGAATCGCGCTTTGACAGCCTGGGAGCACTGCCCAAACTGCCGCACCTTTTCCCAACCCACACGACCAGACCATGAGCCAAGCCAATCCTGCCAAGAAGATCATCAACAATCCGCTCAAATGCGCCGACGAACTCTTTGATGGACTCGTCCTGGCTTATGACGGCAAGGCACGCCGCGTCGGCACGCGTTCCATCGTGATGAATGATCTGCGCCCGGACGCTCCTGCACTGCTCGTCGGCGGTGGGGCCGGGCATGAGCCGATTTATCATGGTCTTGTCGGCAAAGGCATGGCTGATGGTGCTGCCGTGGGCGAAATTTTTGCCGCACCTCCGCCTGACATCGTGCTGGAGGCCACGCAGGCCGTGAACCGTGGCAAAGGCGTGCTTTTTCTCTACGGCAACTACGCCGGGGACGTGATGAACTTCGACATTGGCGCGGAACTCGCTGCGGATGAAGGCATCACCGTGAAAACCGTCATCATTGCCGACGACGTCTGCTCCGCGCCTTCCTCGGAGAATCACAAGCGTCGTGGCGTGGCCGGACTTGTGCCGATCACCAAGCTCGCCGGTGCCGCTGCCGCCACGGTCGATTCGCTCGATGAACTCGCCCGCATCGCTCAAAAAGCCTGCGACAACACCCGCACCGTCGGTGTCTCCACCAAGCCCGGCAGCATCCCAGCGACTGGCAAGCCGACCTTTGAACTCGCCGACGACGTGATTGGCCTCGGCATGGGCATTCATGGTGAAAAAGGCGTGGGCCTCATTCCGATGTGTACGGCGGATGAACTCGCCGCCAAGATGCTCGATCTCCTCTTTGGTGATGATCTGGCGC
>CAXNGR010000666.1:0-3241 GCA_964201265.1 Verrucomicrobiaceae bacterium | reverse complement strand
GGATGGGCGGCCACGGCTTTGAGTGCTGCCCCTCTGCTGGGCCTGTTGGGCACGGTCTGGGGCCTACTGGATGCCTTTAGCACCATGACCAGCACTGACGCGACCCTCGCCGCGCTGGCACCGGGCGTAACGACCGCACTCGTGACTACCGTTCTGGGCCTGCTGGTGGCAGTTCCAAGCCTGCTGGGCTACAACGGGCTAGTGAACCGCATCCGCGGCATGGTGGTGCGGCTGGATAATTTCGCCAGCGAGCTCAGTGCGGCGTTGGACCGCGCATTTGTGGATCATCGCTTCACCAACGAGACGCTGCCCAGCATGGGATCACTGGGCGTGCCAACCATGCCGACCTTCAGCGGTGTGGGCGCAGGTCCGTTGCACGTCATCGCCGCGCGCGCATGAAACGCATCTCCAACCAACGTCAGCTTCGCCTGATCAACGAGATCAGCATCACCCCCTTCCTCGATGTGGTGCTGGTTTTGCTGTTTGTCTTCGTGCTGGCCGCCCCGTTGATGAAAACCAATCCCTCATGGCTTCCAACCGCCCCATCATCCGCACCTTCGACCACCGCCGCCCCCGCTGAAAAAAACACGCTCCTCGTGAACCGTGATCTTTCCGTGACCCTGAACGGCGCAATGCTGGCGCGTGCCGCCCTGCCCTTCTCTTTGAAACAGATCGCCACGCGCACACCGGATGCCGGGGTGGAAGTGCGTATCCACCGCGATTTATCGGTCCAGCAGCTCGTGGAAATCATGGGCGTGCTCGAAGAAGCCGGAATTCAGAAAACCGCCGTGACGACCCACGCGGACGATCCCTGACGCGCCATGAAACGCAGCCGCCCTACCACGCTAGAGCCGATCTCGGCGTCGATGTTTCTCATCGTGACGCTGCATGTGGCGCTCGCAGGTGGCCTTTGGTGGTGCTGGCGAGACTATTCGTCCAGCCTCAAGGAGCCACGGCTCACCTGGATGAAGCCTGCGGATTTCAAATCAGCCACACTCGTGCCTGTGCCTGCTTCATCGCCAATCGTGGTGGCCACGAACGAATCAAAAACGAAGCCTCTGCCCGTCCCCAAATCCGCGCCACAGGCGGTCAAAGAAGAGCCGGTGCAGAAGGCGGTCCTCGTCGCTGCGCCACCTGAGCCGCCTCGCATGGAACCCGTGCCCAACCCAGTAGGGGCACCACTTTTTGCTCCCGCCATACCAACTCCCAAGCCTTCGGCGAACCGCAGCATCACCCTGCGCCGCATGTTGGAAAAAAAACGTCCCACAACTGCACCAGGCGCTCCTGCGCCGCCAATGTCCAGTCCCACGCTTCTCGACATCGCCCGCCTAAACACCCTGCGCACTGCACCCCTGGTGGTGGCCCCTGGAGTTGCCAACACGGACGAGGAGATCAATCTCGATGCCGTCGATGAGGCACTGAATGCCGCCTTTTTGACCCATTGGATCGCTCCGCCCATCACCGTGGTGCCTTCTGCGCAGCGTGAGGCCCGGCTAAACATCTCCATCGGACGCGACGGCACCGTGCTGAAATCACAAATGAGCAAATTTTCCGGCTCGCATGATCTTGACCAGTCCATCATCCAGGCCGCCGCCCAGGTGAAAAAAATTTCCGTCACACTGCCTTCAAATTTTTCCAAAGAGAGCTACGATCTTGAGTTGAACTTCCTGCTGCTCCCCTGATCGCTCCGCATGAACCCACGCGCCCTTGTACTCCTCCTCACGCTCGCATTCACTGGCGCGCAGGCTGAGGAACGCGGTGGCATCTTTGGCACGCTCAAAGGATGGGTCAGAGCCATTCCTAGCCTCGGCGGTAAAAAAGCAGAAGAAACGCCGCAGAAAACCATGACGCGCATTCGCGTCACCCCGTTCACCGGCGGCACCGGTGCCAGTGCGGAGTCGGCCTTGCGGAAGGAACTGCTGGCCTCGCGTGAATTTTTCGTGGCAGGGCCAGATGAGAAGGCGGACTTCACCCTGAGCGGCTCCTCCAGCGGAGGGCGGGTCAACGGTCGTCTCATGGACGTGAAAGGTAAGGAGCTCTTCCAGCGCACCTACGCTGCGCCTGGTTTGGATGAAAACCTGAAGGCCTTTGCCGATGATGTGATTTTCACCATCACAGGCCGCCCTGGACTGGCCACCAGCCGCATCGTCTTTGTCAGTGACCGCTCCGGGCGCAGGCAGATCTACATCTGCAATGCCGACGGCGGAGAGGTCAATCAAGTCACGCATGACCGACACGGCGCGGTCTCCCCCACCCTCTCACCGGACTCCTCTCTCGTGGCCTTCACCGGCTACAGCAGCGGTTTTCCAGTGGTGAACCTGCTTGATCTGCACGCCGGCTGGGAGCGCGGCGTCACCGACACGCCCGGCACCAGTTTCGGCGCGGCTTTTTCCCCGGACGGCACCCACCTCGCCGTGGTGATGAGTTTCATCGGCAATCCGGAGATCTTCGTCAGCGATCTCAACACCAACACCGCCTCCTGCATCAGCGACTCCATCGGTGCGCCTGCCAGCCCCTCCTGGCATCCTGAAGGCAAGCAGATCGTTTTTTCGAATGACGACGGCAATGGGCCGAGGCTCAACATCGTCGAAGTGCCGCAGAAAGAAGGCGATCCCTCCCGGCTCTACCGCTGGCGCACTGGCTACCACTTCTGCACTGACCCGGAATGGTCGCCAGATGGCCGCCAGATCGCCTTCACCACACGCAAAAGCGGCGAGTGGGCGGTCGCCATCAAGCCTTACCCCAACGGCAGCTCACGCATCATCCAAGGTGGCGGCGCACAGCATCCTTCCTGGAGTCCGAACGGCCAGTTCATCACCTATGTGCAGCATGGCGGTCTTTTTGTGCATGACGTGCGCAGCGGCAGCCGCCGCCAGATTCTCAAAGGCTATGGCCGCATCTCTGAACCACGATGGATGAGGTAAACCATGTCGAATGACGAAATCAGACTGACGAATTTCCATTCCATCTCAGCCCGCGTGAATGTCCTGACCTCATTCATCACTCGGCATTCTGCATTCGTCATTCTTACTCTGCTCTCCTCCTGTTCCAGCGTCACCTTCCTGACTCATCCTCCCTCAGAAGCCATCGTCTATGCCCTCGGGCCACGTGAGGGCCATACATCACCGCTGGGGGCGAATCTCAAGCCCGCCTGCCCCGCCCTCGTCTTTGACGGCGATGGCTTCAAGCTCTCAGGCGCTCATGAAGGTGCCATCCGTGGCGTCGTCACTGAACTGGACGG
>CAXNGR010000665.1:0-3244 GCA_964201265.1 Verrucomicrobiaceae bacterium | reverse complement strand
CATGACGACCTGAACCAGCCTGCGGAAGAGCGTTTGTTACAGAATAACAGTGGATGGCGGAAGGATTGAGAGCTGAGGGGTGTTGGCGGTGGTCACTCCAGCCATGCTTTGAGGGTTGCGTCTGCTGCTGCTGGCAGTTGCGGCACTTTTGAGGTGCGGAGGCGCACGACGCGGCCTTGGTCATCGACTTGCATGCCGATGCGTTGCTCGGCGTGGTCTGGCAGCCAGTCGGGGGCTGTTTGGAGCAGCGGGGGCAGCGTGATTTGCTGCGCGGTGCCGTCTTTGGCGAAGGACCACAGGCTGGCAGCTGATTCGTCCCAAAGGAGGCAGGGGGTGTCATTCGCGGCGGGCAACGGCCCGTTCACACGCAGGCCGCTGGCGATGTGCAGCAGATGCAGCGCGCCCTCACTGGTGGCGAGGGCGAGCCGTTCACCCGCAGGATCGGCGGCGAGCGCAGTGATGGTGCCGGGAAAGTCGAGCGAGTGCGGGAGCAGATCATCCGTGCGCCATTCCCAGACGCGAATCTGGCCGGAGGCGGCGAAGGCGAGGCGGTTTGCATCCACAAAGGTCAAGGCGTTGACCGCGCCGAGGTTCCACGAATGGGTTTGCAGTTCCTGGCCGCTGGCGGTGTCCCACAGTGTCACATTTCCAGCAGGAAAACCGAGCGCGGCGATGCTGCCATCCGGCGAGAGCGCCATGGCGCTGGCCTTGCCCCAGAGATGACGCACGGGAGCCGCGCCGCGTTTCGCACAGAGCATGCCGGGGCCGCTGTCGTCGTCGTAGATGACGCGTGAGGCGTCGGATGAAAGAGCAGCGATGCGCGGCTTCGCGTCCTGCAAGCGCCACAGCTCCCGCGTGGTGCCTGCGGCTCCGGTTTCAAAGATGACGCCGTTCGCGTCGATGCCATGCCAAGCTCCGAGCTGTGCGGAGGGCCGCAGGGCCAGCCATGAAGTGGTAAAGGCATGTTTCGTTGGGGGCGACGTTTCGCTGAAGGGCCGCAACCATTCGAGACTGCGCTCATCCTGGTCCACGAGGACGATGATCCGGCCCTCGTCGGCCACTGCGTGCTGCTCACGCCCACTGGTGCCGGGGATTTCCTGAGCGCGCTCGGACTGTGGTTCGTGGATGGAGAGCCGTCCTGTCGTGGATTGCAGCAGGACGCGCCCGCCTTCCAACGGTAGGGCGGATTTGAACAACTGCGTCTGCTTGTAGCTGTTGATCGGCTGCGGCACGGATGGATCCACGGTCATGAAGCCCTGCGGCGTGCGGGCCAGTAGCAGGCGGGTGCCGGGCATGAAATTCAGATCTATCAAGCCTGGCACCGTCAGCAGGCGCGTTTCCTCGCCGTGGTGCATCCAGACCTTGTCACTGCGCCAGCCTGCGGAGACGTGGCCCGCGTCATTCACGGCCACGGAGGTGAAGGGCGCCGGGATGGGCGCTTGCAGCTCTTGAGGCTGCTCCTCGGCGGAGTCGAAAAGCAACAAGCGACCTGCTTCGAGTCCGAGGACGATTTTGTCGCCGATGAGCGTGGTGTTCCAGCGCTGGACCTGGCCGGGCAGTGCGAATGACGGGCGCGTTTTTTTACCGGACTCATCACAGAGAGCGATTTCACCGCCGCCGATGATCCAGAGATGGCCTTGCGAGTTCCAGACGAGTCCGCGCAGGTTTTTCACGGTGGCCTCGCACTCCAGCCAGGAGCCGTCTTTTTGCAGCAGGCCCACGACGCCGCTGTCTCCGGCCACGGCGATGTATTTTTGATGGGAGACGGCCAGATGCGTCATGCGTCCGTCTGCCGGGATGGGGTGCGCGGTGGCCTGCGCCTCGCCGCGCCGCACGCAGGCGAGGATTTCCTGATTTTCCTGGCCGAGGACGAGCGCGGCCATCTTCCCATCGGATGAGACCGCCAGATGCCGCAGATCGCCTTCTGGAAGGCGGGCCGCTGGTGCGGCTGGGTGCGGGTAGGAGCGCTGCTTCAAGGCGGAGAGCAGCATGCCGGAGGCGGCGGCATTGCTAGGATCATGCCGCAGGGCACGCGCCCAGTGCGCCATGGCATGCACGGGGCGGAAACGCTCCCGCGTGACGCCCATGAGGTAATCTGCGTGGCTGATGGCCTCTTCCATCTCATGGCGGCTGCTTTCCGCCTGGGTCAAAGCCACACTCATCTGCCGGTGGCTGCGCAGGATGAGGATGAAGGCCGTGATGAGCGTGACGCTCATGATGGCGATGGACGCGGCGGCCACGCGATGCCGCGCCGCCCATTTGCCGATCACATACAGCGTGCTGCGTGGCGCGGCGACCAGCGGGTGCCCGCCCAGCCACGCGTCGAGATCGTCGGCGAGGCTGTCCGCATTGCCGTAACGGTGCTCCATGTCGGCATCGGTGGCTTTTGCGGCGATCCAGCGCAGCTCGGCGGGCACGCTCTTGGCGTCTGGCAGGGTGATGCGGGTGGTTTCGCCGTCGGGTGCCTGCTGCGGTGTCTGGCCGGTGAGCAGCTCCCACAGAATGGCGCCGAGCGCGAAGACATCCGTGCGTGTGTCGGC
The DNA here is from genome assembly GCA_964201265.1 of Verrucomicrobiaceae bacterium. Classification (GTDB taxonomy): domain Bacteria; phylum Verrucomicrobiota; class Verrucomicrobiia; order Verrucomicrobiales; family Verrucomicrobiaceae; genus Prosthecobacter. The sequence goes on along the minus strand of CAXNGR010000665.1, from coordinate 704 downwards.
GCTGTGGCTGATCTGGGACGTGTGCTGGCGCTCCGGGCTCATGTAGCCGGGCGTGCCGACGATCTGGCGGATCTGCGTGAACATCACCTTGGCCGAGAGCGGTCCGTCCAGCGCCTTGGCGATGCCGAAGTCGATCACACGCGGCTCGGCGGGGCCGTCATCCGGCTGCGTGATGAGGATGTTCGAGGGCTTGAGGTCGCGGTGGATGATGCCCTTGCGGTGCGCATGGCCCACAGCGCGGCAGACATCGCGCATGAGACTGATTTTCTCGCGCTGGCCGAGTTTTTTGGCGTGGCGGTCGATGGTGCTGCCATTGACCAGTTCCATCGCGATGAAGGGCCTGCCGTCTTCCGTTTCACCCGCGTCAAAGATGCGCGCGATGTGCGGATGATTCAGCAGCGCGAGCATCTGCCGTTCCTGCTCGAAGCGGGCCAGCAGCTCGCGCGTGGTGCTGCCGGGTCGCAGCACTTTGAGCGCGACGCGGCGGCGGATGGGCATGCGCTGCTCCGCCTCATAGACCATGCCGAAACCGCCTTCGCCCAACAGTTTGAGCAGCTTGTAACCTTCGATGAGCGGCAGCTCGACGCTGAGATCGACCGTTGCTTGGTCGAGCAGTTCCTCGCTGCCGAAGAGAGCGGCTTCGAGGAGGTCGGCGGCAGCAGAGTGGTCCGCACAGTCCTCTGTGCGGGGTTCGGCATCAGGGG
>CAXNGR010000664.1:0-3247 GCA_964201265.1 Verrucomicrobiaceae bacterium | reverse complement strand
TCGCCGAGCAGCGCTTGGTCCTCCTTGCTGAGACTTGCTACAGGAAGAGTGATGGTGGTGCCGTTCTCGCGTTTCAGGGTGACCTTGCCTGCTTTCACGCCGACGAGCTCGGCCTTGATCTCGTGGGTGCCGGTGGCGTCCTTCCAGGTGCGGATTTCAGCCTGCGCTGAAAGCGCGAGGCAAAGGGAAAACAATGCTAACGTGGTGTTCTTCATGATGTGGTGTGATTTGGCAGCCCGTTTCAAACGGGCAATGTCTCCCGGCTTTTAGCATGAACTGCGATTCAATAGGCTTTTACCCGCCCATTTCTTTGAGCAGCACCTCGCCTGCTGCGTGTGCGGGATGGTCTTTGAAACGGGCTTCTTTGAGCATCTCGCGCAGCATGTTTCTTGCCGCGTCGTTTTTCTCGGCACGGTGCAGCATCTCAGCGCGGTAAAGACGCAAGCGCAGCAGGTCAGCAGGCTTTTGGGTGATGACCTCGGCGTGTTCGAGCAGGTCCAGGGCCTCTGCGTGCTTGAGCTGAAGCGCGGATCGCAGGGCCGTGAGTTCCAGCAGGTGTGGCATCTTGCGTTTTTCGGCCAAAAGAGTGAGGGCGGAGTTGATCTGGGCATCGCTGTCTCCGGCCATGCGCTGCACCATACCCTGGTAGAGCGCGTATTCGCGGTCTGTGCCCTCGCCGAGCTTCGCGCCAAGTCCACGGCCATAGGGGCGGTAGAGCGGGTCACCGAGCACGACGTTCATCCAAGAAAGGGCAGGCGTGGCGTTCCAGGCGGCCTCGCCTAGCGTGAAGCCTTCCAGCAAACGCTTGTTGAACACATCAAAGTGCAGGGTGAGCGAGAGGTAGGGTTCAAACACATTGCCAAAGGCCACGGCGGCACCCTGCGCGAGCAGCGGTCCGGCCCAGGCCTGGCCCTTGGAGCGGATGACGCTGGCGCTGAAGGAATGCAGGTGGCAGGCGATGGCCCCGCGCTTGAAACGAAACGTTGGCGCTGCGAGTGCGCCGGAGATGCGATCCGTGTACCAGCCGAAATACAGAATCGTGTCCGGCAGTGGCCATGCCTCGCGCAGCACGTCTGGGGCGCGGTCGATGAACACCGGAATGCCGGCACGTTTGTAGAGGTCGGCACTGCGCTTTAGCCAGTCCTCTCCCTCTTGATAAACGCCCGTTTTTTGCGCGAGGTCGATCACGGCACGCCCACGCAGTCCTGTCTCCTCGGCAAACAGCGAATCGTCGATCATCCGCCGTACGGTTTCATCATCAGGGCCGTCCAGTCTGCCGACGATGAGCATGCCGCCGGACTGCGCAGATTGTGGAAAGCGGACCGGTTGGTCGAAATATGGATTCCGCAGACCGCCTTTGAGTGGCGGCTGTTTCAGGCCGAGCACGGTGAGTTCCGAGTCCACACTGGCCTCGTCCTCCTCGGATTGCCTGGGATTTTGCGACTCACGGCGGATTTGAAACGGCACGCCGCGCATCAGCACCAGCACGCGCAGCCTGGCAGGCGTCGAATCCTGCACCGGCGGCTCAGCGATCCACCAGCCTTTGCTTTGAAAAGTCTGGAGCAGTGGTTTGCGCAGCAGCGCCTCGAACTCCGCCCGCGACATCGAGTCTTCCTGCGGACAGCGCAGACCGATGATGCGCTCTTTGGGAATGCCGCGCTTCTTCGCGTAGTAATCCGCCAGCGCTGCCGAGCCGGGGAAGTCAGGATTAAAAACAACGGCAGTTTCGGCAGCAGGATTCCACTCGCTGGGCATCTGCGCTTGCGCGGAGACGCGCAGGACGAGCAGCGCGATGAAAAAATGACAAATGAGTGACGAAGCCCAAAGAACAACCCGTGCGTGGGAGTGGTCACGGGTCAATTCGAGCTTTGTCATTCCGATTGGCTTCCTCATTCGTCATTCTGGTTTCGTCATTGGCCTGTATCACGTCCATTCCAGCCTCAAGCCATCGTAGGCGATGTTTACACCCGGCGGCAGCTTTGGATCTTCCACGGCATGCATGATCTCGCACTGGATGTGTGTGAACCAGGTCTGGCGCGGCTGGATTTCACGCTGCACGGCCAGCGACTCCTCGAAATTCATGTGCGTGGGGTGCGGCGTGTGGCGCAGCGCGTCGATGATGAGCGTGTCCACTCCGCGCAGCGCCTCCAGCGACTGCGGCAGCAGCGTTTTGCAGTCCGGGATGTAGGCACAGAGTTTTTGCCCGCCACGAGTGAAAAGAAAGCCGATCGTCTCGACTTTGCCATGCTGTACGGGCAGGGGGGTGACTGTGGTTTCACCGAGGTGAAACGGGCCGTGGATCGGCTTCGGAAACGGCTTCAAATAGCCACGGTAGCGGTTCTCGCCATTGAACGCATAGATGAACATGCGCTCCAGCACTGCGAGGCATTCCGGTGTGGCGTAAATCGGCATGAAATGATCCGCTTCAAGCGTGAAACGCCGCAGGTCATCGAACCCGGTCAAGTGATCCATGTGCGAGTGGGTGAAGATCGCCGCGTCGAGCTGGCGGATGTTCTCGCGTAGGCATTGCATGCGAAAATCTGGCCCGGTATCCACCACCCAAGCCATTTCCGGCGTGCGGATGTAAACAGAGCTTCGCAGCCGCTTGTCTTTCGGGTCCGTGCTGCGGCATACCGCGCAGTCACAACCAATCACCGGAATGCCGATCGAAGTGCCGGTGCCGAGAAAAGTGAGCTGCATGGACATGAGGCTTGGAGGATGAACCCGGCAGTGTTAGCCGCGAATCCAACCTGACACAATGGTTCTGCGAAAACGCTCAAGGCGGAATGGTGAAGACACCGCCGCAGGCATTGGCGATTTGCTGGAGCAGGGAGGGCTGGTCCAGGCCTGTGGCTGGCTCCTCACCGATGCTGATGGTGTGAATACGGGTCTGGAATTTTTGATGAATGCCGCGGGCGAGATCGAGCACCTGCTCGGGCGTGCCGTCGCTGGGTTCGCCGTCGCTGAGGAAGTAGATGGCGTCGATGTTGCCAGCGGGCAGCATTTTCGTCAGCGCGTAAGTGAGCGCCTCGCACATGGGGGTGCCGCCGTCGGCCTGGATGCGCTCAACGAAGCGGACAGCTTGCTTATGGTTCTTTTCGTCGTTGGCCTCGATGCCACGGGCAGGAAAGCAGGAATCGACGGTCTCGCCGAAGGTGAGGATGCCGTAGCGCAGCTTGCTGGATTTGGTCTGCATGGCAGTGAGGAGGTTGCTCATCTGCGCCTTGAGCTTGTTGATGCGGTCGTC
>CAXNGR010000663.1:0-3247 GCA_964201265.1 Verrucomicrobiaceae bacterium | reverse complement strand
ATGACAGCGAGGATCAGCAGGTCGGTGGCGGCCTTTTGAAAAGTCCGACGACACAAACGACTCATTACGTCACCACTCGCGTGCCGCAGATGTTTGTGGAGCTTTCTCCCGTGCTCATGGGCGACAGTGCGCGAGAAGACCTCGGCAATCTTCAACTCGATGTCGGCGGCAATTATTCGCTCAGCTCACCCAAGCGCTACGCCTGGGACTCGGACGCCGTGGGCCGCGATGCCTTGCAATGGTGGACGATGGTGCTCAATCCCTGGAACCCGAATTCGCAGAGCCGTGTGGAACTGCCAAAGCTCGCCGGAGCCATGCTGCGCTTCCTGCCTGGCGACGGTCGCGACTGGGACATGCACGAGCCGCCGAACGAGGCAGCTGATCCATCGCACCGCCCGTCCGCATCACCGCAGACGCCGTCGTATCCGCGTTCGGATGCCATGACCTGGGCCGCACTCGGCATCATGGAGCTGGCGTATCGTCAGATCACCTCGTCCGAGTGGCGGAAGGGCAACCATGAGTTCATCCCGCGCCGTTTGCGCAACATCGTCGTGACCTTCCCCTCCGGCTGGAGCCGTGAGGAGACCGCGAACTATCGCCGCAAGTGGGAAAAGGCGCTGAACATCTTCACGCTCGGCCACCTGCGCGACAAACGGCCTATCCATGAAGGCGGTGATCGTCCTGCATTGCTCATGCATCTCGATGAAGCCGTCGCCAGCCAGCTTCCCTTCGTGTTTTCGGAGATTCGCAGGCTCTACAACATCGGCGAGAACTGGATCGAACTCGTTGGACGAGGACGCGGCACGAATGCGCGCGTGCGTTTGATGACCGTCGATATCGGCGGCGGCACCACGGACGTTTCCATTCTTGAATACGGCGACTCGCTCGAAGGTGGTGGCGTGAATCTTGAAGCGAAGCTGTTGTTCCGTGATTGCAGCTCGGTCGCGGGTGATGCGCTGGCGAAGGAGATCATCGAAAACGTGCTGCTGCCCTCAATCGGCGCGAAGTTCCGTCATGATCCGCAGAAGATGGCCTGGTTTGAGAACCTGTTCTCCGGGGCGCATTCCACTGCCGCCTCACGCGCGAAATGGGGCCGCATCGTGAAGCTCGTGCTCATGCCCATCGTGCGGCAGTGGCTCAAGGATTTGGCCCACAATGAATACGGCAATCCTGAGACCGGTTCCGCCTGGGCCGCTGCTGAAATCATGGGTTCCGAGGGCCGAATCGTTGATCCCACGGCGCTCGCCGATCTCAATCTCATTGGCCGCGACTCGCCGCTGCGCGAGGATTTGCTCGGCGACAACGATCCCATCGCATACCTGCCGTCTGATCTCGAAGCCTGCGTCGAGCGCGTGCTCACACCAATCATCGTTTCCCTGGCCAAGTATGTCACGGCATACGAGGTCGATCTCGTCACACTTAGCGGCAAGCCTTCCGAGCTGCCCAAAGTGAAACAGCTTCTCGAACACCTGCTGCCCATCCTGCCGCAGCGCATCATTCAGGCGAAGTCATTTCCTGCGGGTGATTGGTATCCGATGAGCGCGGACAACACCATTCATGATGCCAAAAGCGTCACCGCTGTCGGTGCCACGCTGTATCAAGCCATTCACAATGGCCGCATCTCCGGCTGGAACATTCGCATCGTCAGCAATCAGGAATCGCCCCGCTGCTACTGGGGCGCGATGCCCACTCGCAACCAGCCGAACCAGTTCAGCCGCCCGTATCTGGAGCCGAAGCAAAACGAGGCCACGCATCCCATCCTCATCGGCACCTGCATCGGTCGCAAAGTGCTCCCTTCCGCCACGAAGCCGGAGCAGGTCTATCGCTTCCGCTGGACGGATCGCGAACGCTTCGTCGGTGCCGCGCACAACGCCACGCTGCAAGTCACCCTGAGACGCGTGCCGCCCACGCAGCCCGGCGACATGGAAAGCCTCACCATCGCCGCTGTGAAAGGCACCGCCGGTGAGCACACCGTGACGAAAGATGATGTCGAACTCCAGCTCTGCACCCTCGAAGGCGACGACTTCTGGGTCGATGCCGGCCGCTTCGAGATCACCTGGCCGGATTAGGAAATGACGAATAACGAAACCAGAATGACGAAGGAATGCCCAAGCTCGAATGACGAAAGGCTCACTCTTTTGGAGTGTCAGCGTTGCCATCCGTCTCGGCAGAGGCTTGGGGCTGATTCAGCCTCGTCATCAGCTTCGGACTTCGTCATTCGACCTTCATTCGTCATTCGTAATTTTTAAACCCACACACGCCATGTCCCTCTCCCTCGAACCCAACAAAGGACTTCGCCTCAAGCTCGGTCGCTTATCCCCGATCCGCACCTGGCATGGTGGCGGGAACTTCTGGAGCCATGAGTTTCAGCTCACGGTGCGCTCTGGGGCGCTCGCGGGCTTTCTGCCACGCGCCATCGAGGACGAGGACAGCGTGCTCTTTGAATACCGCAGCGGCGGCACGGAGCAGGCCAGCACGAGCGTGGCGATCAGCAGCATGAGCGAGATTCCTGCGAAGGAGCTCAACGCGCTGCGCGCAGCCGTGGACGAGCTGAAAAAGAAGGCCGAAGACCCGCACTGCGACCGCACCAAGCGCCAGATGATCGAGGGCTTCCGCCTGCCTGACCCGCAGAAAGATCGTGACTTGTATCGTCTCGTCGGCAAAGGCCCGACGGCGAAGCTGATCGTGCTCTGGGGCATCGAGCGCGAGGAAGGCAGCGCCTTGGCCCCTGGGGCCGCTGTGGATCTCATGCACACGCCTGCTGGCGAGTCCGAAGCGGCTGCTCCAATGAAGAAAAAGTCAAAACTCGTCCCTGTGCTACTGCTTCTTGCCGCGATGGGGGCTGGCGGCTGGTATTATCAGCAGGAGCAGGAGAAACAACGTCTCGCCGCCGAAGCCGCTGCGCTAGCTGCAAAACAAGCCGAGGAGGCCCGCATCAAGGCTGCGGAGGATCGCTTGAAGGCGGAGCAGGAACGCATTGCCGCCTTCAATGCGGCAGCTGCCGCGAAGGCTGCTGCCGCCAGCAGCGCTCCAAAGGCTTCCAGCACTTCTGTGATGCCTGCGGCCACTGAGCCGGTCAAATCGACCGTACCAACGCCTCCCAGTACGATTTCAATCGAGCCGAAAAAGAGCATGACCGCTGAGACGAAGTCGGACAGCTTCAAACCCGCCGAGCCGAAGAAGTCCACGGACTCCAAGAGCATCACGAGCAGTGATTCGACGAAGAAATCGACCGAGATGCCGAAAG
>CAXNGR010000662.1:0-3251 GCA_964201265.1 Verrucomicrobiaceae bacterium | reverse complement strand
ACGCAGTCCCTCGCTGTTGGCGTCACGGACTGATCCATGAATGCTTCATCAAGGCCGCTCTACACCCCGGCGCAGCGCTGGGTGGCGTTGGGCTATGGTTTGCTGAGTCATGCGTTGTTCCTGACTTCCCTCGTGGTGATGTTTGTCAGCTAGTATCGCGGTTTGTCGATTGGATTGCTGCATCTGCATGGCTGGGCAGCGGTGATGGATGCTGTGCTGCTGCTGACGCAGTTCGCCGTGGGCCATTCGCTGCTGCTGTCGGACAAAGGCAGGCGTTTCATGACGAAACTCGCGCCGCTGAATCTCGGGCGCGATCTTTCGACCACGGTCTTTGCCGGAATCGCCTCGCTGCAACTGCTGGCAGTGTTTTTGCTGTGGTCGCCCTCGAACGTGGTCTGGGCCGCGCCGGAAGGCTGGATGAACAACGTGCTGACGACGCTGTATGCCATCTCCTGGCTGCTGCTGGCGAAGTCGATGAGCGACGCGGGCCTCGACACGCAGATCGGCAGCGTCGGCTGGCGCTCGGTGTGGCGCGGACAGCGGCCGGTTTATCAGCCGTTTGCACGCACGGGCATGTTCCGCCACAGCCGACAGCCAATTTACTCGTCCTTCACGCTCATCCTATGGACCGCGCCGGTGTGGACGCTGGATCATCTGTTCATTGCCATCGCCTGGAGCGCTTACTGTGTGCTGGCACCCATCATCAAAGAGCGCCGCTACCTGCGCTGGTATGGCGCGGCGTATGAACGCTATCGGCAGCGCGTGTCGTATTGGTTTCCGGCTAAAGTGCGCTCCATTAAATCTCAGACAATGAAACCCACCGATCATGACATCGCTATCGTCGGCGCGGGGCCGGTTGGTTTGCTGCTGGCGGGACTGCTGGGGCAGAAAGGGCTGCGAGTGCTCATCGTGGACAAGCGCACCGAGCCGCTCACGCATTCGCAGGCCATCGGCATCACGCCGCCATCGTTGGAAATCCTCGCGCATCTTGGCCTTGATGAGGAGTTTGTTCGTCGTGGCGTGCCGATTCGTGACTGTCACGTGCATGGGCAGTCGGGTTATCTCGGCTGCGCGTCGTTCCGTGAGATTCCGGGCACGCATCGCTACATTCTCTCGCTGCCGCAGCAGATGACGCTCTCGTTGCTGGAGTCAAAGATCGCCACGATGCCAAATGTCACGCTGCATCGCGGCATTGAGATCACCCAGATCGAGCAGGATGCCGAAAGCGTGGCGCTGAGTGGCGAAGGTTTCACCTCGACTGCCCGCTGGCTCGTCGGCTGCGACGGGCACAAAAGCCGTGTGCGTGAGCTGATCAAGATGCGCGGCAAGGGTGCGCCCTATGGCTGCCATTTTCTGATGGGTGATTTTAGTGATCGCACCACGCTCGGTGATGATGCGCATCTGTGGTTCACGCAGGATGGCGCGGTGGAGTCTTTTCCCCTGTCCGATGGCCGCCGCCGCTGGATCGTGCAGACCAAGCAGGCCATGCCAGAGACAGAACGCGGCTTCATCAGCAGCATCGTGCGGAAGCGCACCGGTCATGACCTGGACGCTCAGGATCAGCAAAACCAAAGCCCCTTCTCACCACGCTGGATGCAGACCGAGCAGTATCACGATGGGCGCGTCATTCTCTGTGGCGATGCCGCGCATCTGATGAGCCCCATCGGCGGTCAGGGCATGAACACCGGCTGGGCGGATGCCGAATTCCTCGCCGAGGCGCTGCTCGCCGTCGAGCAACGCGGCCAGCCTGCGCTGCCCTTGCTCGAAGCGTATGACCGTTGCCGTCACCGCGCTTCCAACGCCGCCACCGCCCGTGCCGCTCGCGGCATGTGGCTCGGCACGCGCACCGGGCGCGTCCAGTCCTGGCTGCGCGATGTTTTCATGCGTGAGTGTTTGTTCAAAGGCCCGCTTTCACGCCATATCGGCCCGTATTTCGCGATGCTGACGATTCCTTACAACACGGTGAAGCGCGTGCCGGCGAAGTTGTGGGAAAAAGCCTCGTCCTGAGGCTCACCACGCTGCCTTTGCTTGCCTTCCGCCCGCCCAGCGTGCAACACAACGCCATGCGTGCGCGTGTCATCGAGCAGGAACTGCTGGAAATCTATCCCGAGGATCATCCTGATGCGATCTGCGGGCGCGAGGATCTGCTGCTGGTGAACGCGGTGATGGGAAATCATCGCTGGATGGAGCGCATGCTGCGCCGCTGGCATCAGCCTGGATGGCGCATCACGGAGATCGGTGCGGGAGATGGCGCGCTGTCGCTTCGCTTCAAGGAACGCGGGATTTGCGCGGCCAAAGATTTGCACGCGTTCGATCTCGCCGCCCGCCCGGCACGCTGGCCGACGGAAGCCGCATGGACCCAGGGCGATTTTTTTCAGCATCCATTGCCCGAGAGTGAGGTGCTGGTGGCCAACCTCATTCTGCATCACTTTCGCGTCGAGCAACTGCGTGTGCTGGGTAGCCGCATCTCATCGAAAACACGCCTCATTCTGGCCGCTGAACCGGCGCGGCTGCGCATTCACTCTTGGATGGGCCGTTTCTTCTGCTGGCTTGCCGAGCTCAATCACATCACCGCCTACGACATGCAGGTGAGCATTCGCGCAGGGTTCCGGGGAGATGAACTGCGCTTGGCGCTCGGTCTCGGTGAGGAATGGCAGGTCAGCGTCCAAATGCATCCGCTGGGCGGGTATCGCTTTCTGGCTTGGCGATGACGCGCGTTGCCCGCGCACGCCACGCGTGCATACTGGGCGGCATGATCCGGCCCAACTCGCCGTCCGAAACTCCCGCCGAAAGGCCCGCCGAAAGGCCCGCACACCGTGGGCAGAACGGTGGCGCGTGGGCATCCCCCTGGGAGCTGGATCATGAATGGCAGGATGCGCCACCGGCCAGGAAGCGGAGATTGATTGAGGAGGATGAGCCTGTGGAGCGCATACCTGAGCCTGGACCCCGCCCCGCTGCCCGAGTGCCGGAGCCGAGGCCAGAAACGGCGGCACCTCGCATGAAGATGCCGGCGCGCCAGGCCCCGCCGCCGAAAAGCCCCCATCTTCCTCCTCCCAGCGAACGCGAGGCACCGTGGTCCACCCTGATGGTTTTGAGCCTGGGGCTGCTCGTGTGTGTGTTCATCACCTGGGTGTATCTGGATGATCCTGAATTCGGTGCGGATGAGGATTTGAAACTGCGCCGTCCGGTGGATCAGTTGGCCACGATTCAGACGCCGGAAAAGCTGCGGCGCTTCCTCGAATCGCTCGTGC
>CAXNGR010000661.1:0-3259 GCA_964201265.1 Verrucomicrobiaceae bacterium | reverse complement strand
GCATCCAGCTTCACTTTCCTCAAATGCGGGAACAGCTCCTGCGCCCGTGGCAACCACTTCGCCCAGAACGTGCGGCTGCGGCCCACATGATTCTCCCACAAGCGGCTTTGCGACTCGTGAATGCCCAACGAAGCCGCGCTGCCGCTCGGCAGGCCGTAATCCAACCCCGGCAGCCCTTGCTCATACAAACCGTGCCCTGCCTCGTGCATCACGCCGAACAGCGACGACAGAAAATCCGTCTCGTCATAACGCGTCGTCAGCCGCACGTCGCCAGGCCCGAGTGTGGTGCAAAACGGATGCGCCGTCGTGTCGATGCGACCTGCCTCGAAATCAAAACCCAGTCTCTCCGCGATCTCACGGTTCAAAATCTGCTGCTTCTCGATGGGATAGCGTCCCTTCAGCACACCCGGCTTTACCTTCTTCGACTTCGCCACCGCCTCACGCGCGATCTCCGCCAATTGCGGCCGCAATTTCGCAAACAGCGCCGCCACCTCCCGCGTCTTCGCGCCACGCTCATACAGATCGAGCAACGCGTCATACGGCTCGTCCTCGTAGCCAAACAAATCCGCCTTCTTCCGCGCGATGGTGAGCACTTTCTCCAGATGCGGCGCGAACATCGCGAAATCCGACTTCGACCTCGCCTCCACCCATGCCGCCTTTGCCAGCGTCGTGACTTGGCTTTCCTCCTCCACCAGCTTCTGCGGCAGCTTCGTCGCCCGGTCGATGTCGCGACGCAATCCGCGCACGTTCGCCGCCTCCGTCGGTTTCGATGGCATTTCCGTCTCTGCACGCTCCAGCAGCTTCAGCGTCTTCTTCGAGGTCAGCAAGCCATGCGCCTTGCCAGTCAGATAAGACAACTGCCGCGCCCGATGCTCCAGCGCCTTCTCCGGCATATACGTCTCCTGATCCCAGCCCAAAACGGACTCCGTGGAGGTGATCAGGGCGATTTCAGAAACAACGTCGCAGAGAGATTGGTAGGCGGTCATGACTGAAGCCGTGGCGAGTTCACGCCAGTGCGCAAGCATGATTGCCGCCGAACGCGAAGCGTCGTGGAGTGCGGTGGCAGAGATGCACGGCGCAAGCCGTTGCATCGACGACACCGCTGTCGGGCGCGGACGAATGATTTGAGGCTAAAAAACGCCAATCGGCGGATGACAGCGGTGTCGCGCCAAGGCTTGCCAGCGCACTCCACGACGCTTCGCGCGATTCGACACATGTTAGCCTCAAGCCCCTACCGGATGCCAGGTCGTCTTGTACTCGATCAGTGCCCGGATTTCCTCCGCGCCTTGCATCTTGTCCGCGAACCAGTCGATGGGCTCCTCGGCCTTCCGTAGGTGCACGCGCTTCACGCTTTCCGCCGCGCCGAGGCGGATGGTCTGGCGCTCCTCGGCATTCAACACGCCGCTGATGGCGCGGAGATGCTCGTGCGTGGCAAAGGTGGGGATCAGCTCCGCTCGCGGACCGGTGAGCAGATTGACCACGCCGCCGGGTAGGTCGCTCGTGGCGAGCATTTCGCCCAACAGGATGCTCGGATACGGCTGCGTGGTGCTGGCGAGTGCCACGACGCAGTTCCCGCTCGTGATCGCGGGCAAAATAAGCGACAGCAGGCCCAGAACGGGCGCGTCATCCGGCGCGAGGATGCCGATGATGCCCATCGGCTCGGTGACGGTGAAATTGAAGTGCGCCGAGGCCACCGGATTCACGCTGCCGAGCACCTGCTCGTATTTGTCCGTCCAGCCCGCGTAATGCACCACGCGCTCGATCGCCGCCGCGACCTCGCGCGAGGCCTCCGCCTTCGAAACACCGCTCAACGTGATGCTTTCCGCCAATTCGACGCCCCGCGCCTCCATCATCTCCGCCAGCCGATACAAGATCTGCCCGCGATTGAACGCCGACCTCTTCGCCCACCCCGGCCCCGCCTTCGCCGCCGCCTCGACGGCATTGCGCAGGTCCTTCCGCGTGCATTGCGGGATGTTCGCAAAAAACGCCCCCGTGGCATCCAGCAGCTCTGCGACGCGTCCGCTCTCACTGCGAATGAAAGCACCGCCGACGTAGCATTTGGGGGTTTTGGTGATGTGGAGACGGGTCATGAAAAGGAAGCGTTGGAGGTGGCGGAGCGGGCAAATGACGAAACCAGAATGGCGAATGATGAATTATTGGAAACGAAAGTCAGGGGAGATTGCTGGTAGAGGCCAAATGCCAGGCGAGCCAGAACAAGGCTGCCGCGAAGGCAAACATCGCAACCACGCTGAACCAATACGATAGAGGGTTTTTCGCGCGGGATGCGGTCCAAAAATCTCCCGCTGCCTCGTTGCTGGTCAGGACATCGATGGCAGCAAAGAGAGCCGCAAAGCCACCGCAGCCTACAAAGCAGACTCCTACCCAACTCCTTGTGCTCACCTCTGGATAATAAAGCAGTGCGAACGCGACGACCCCGACTGCAATAGCCAAGCTCGCAAACGCTAAGAATCGAAATGGAGCTTTCATAAAAATCGTTTCCAAGAACGCGGCCTCGTCATTCGGCATTGGGATTTGATTCGTCATTCCTCATTCTGGTTTCGTCATTCCGAGCAGCGGCCTCACGCCACCTTTAAGTAATCAAGCAATCCCTGCTTCCCGCCCTCTCTTCCAAACCCGCTCTCCTTGAATCCTCCAAACGGGCTGGTGGGATCAAACTTGTTATACGTGTTCGCCCAGACGACGCCGGCTTTGAGTAGGGTGCTCATTTTGAGGATGCGGCTGCCTTTGTCGGTCCAGACGCCGGCGCTGAGGCCGTAGGCGGTGTTGTTGGCTTTTTCGACGGCTTCTTCCAGCGTGCGGAAGGTGAGGATGCTGAGCACGGGGCCGAAAATCTCTTCGCGGGCGATGCGGTGGCTCATGCTGACGTTCGCGAAGATCGTGGGACGGAAGAAGAAGCCCTTCGCGGGCAGCTTGCAGGCGTTGTCGTGCTTCTCCGCGCCTTCCTCGACGCCGCTTTTGACGAGGTCGGTGATCTTGGCGAACTGCTCAGCGCTGTTGATGGCTCCGAGGTCGGTGTTTTTGTCGAGCGGATCGCCCACACGCAGCGTGGCGATGCGGCGCTTCAGTTTGGCGCGCACGTCATCGGCGATGCTTTCCTGCACGAGCAGGCGCGAGCCCGCGCAGCAGACGTGGCCTTGATTGAAGAAGATGCCGTTCACGATGCCCTCGATGGCCTGGTCGAGCGGCGCGTCGTCGAAGACGATGTTCGCGGCCTTGCCGCCGAGTTCGAGCGTGAGCT
>CAXNGR010000660.1:0-3265 GCA_964201265.1 Verrucomicrobiaceae bacterium | reverse complement strand
AGCAGCGGCAGCACCTCGCGACTGAAACTCACCGGCTCCGCTGCGACGGAAGCGGTGAGGCAGAGGAGGGGAATCAGATATTTCGTCATGCGGAGCACCATGAACACACCAACGCGCTCTGAACATGCAAGGTGCGTGCATTGGCTTTGGACAATCCTGAGATTTTGCATCTTCAGACCTCCAACAGGGACGTGATTCGGTGCGAACGATTCCACCAGCCCCTCATTCCTGGGATGCTTTAGGGTTGGGCGATTTCCAGCACGGCGAGCACAGGCCGGTGATCTGAGGCCATGGATTCCGGGAGCACCTCGCTGCTTACAAGCCGGAACTGGTTCTTTGCCCGGTAGAAGATGTAGTCGATGCGTGATTTGGGATTCACCGAGGGCGCAGAGGGGGCGCGAGCGGCGTCGATGGCGTGGGTCCAGCTTTGTTCCAGAATCGTGATCGGCTCATCCTCCGGCTTCGCATTGAAATCACCCGCGAGGATGGTGCGCAGCTTGTCGGCCGGATCAGCGAAGAGTTTATTGATGGCCCTCGCTTCTTCGACCCGATCTTCGGGCACATTGTGCTGGAAGTGGGTGCTGATGAAACGCAGCGGCCTGCCATCGGGGGCCTGCACTGTGATGACGAGCGCACCACGCGGATAGGTTTGCCGCTCCGGCGTGGCATCGGTGTAGGGCAGCGGCTGGATGTGTTCATCGAGAATGGGCAGACGCGTGAGCACGGCATTGCCAAAGAGCCCTCCCTCGTAGTGCTGTGTGGGGCCAAAGCGCGCCGTGAGGCCGGTCATCTCACCGAGCTTCTGCAACTGATGCACGCGGCCCGAACGCAGCACGCCGACATCCACCTCCTGCAGCGCCACGAGATCAGGCTTGGCCGCCTTGATGACATCGGCCAGCCGCTGGATGTTGTACTGACCGTCCATGCCCTGGCCGTAGTGGATGTTGTAGCAAAGCACACGCAGGTTCTGCGGCGTCTCGGCCAAGGCATTTGAAACGCTGAATGCAGCGGTGATGAGAAGGGTGAAGAGCTTCATGAGAAGAGAATACTTCAGTCAAACTTCACGCTCATCACCCAGGCGGGGCCTTTGCCGCAGTCGTAGGTTTTGAGCGGGGTGAGAGCGCCGGTTTCAGCGTTGCGGCGGAAGACGATGAGCTTGTGTGATCCTTCACCGGCGGAGACGACGAATTGATCGCCGGGCACGAGGCAGAAGGAGCGAGGTGTTTTTTCCGTCGGCGTCTGGCCGTGCGGTGTGAGTTCGCCGGTTTGCGCATTCACCGAGAAAACGGCGAGGCTGTCGTGACCGCGATTCGAGGCATAGACGAAGCGTCCGTCGGCGCTGACATGGATGTCAGCGCAGGAGCCTTTGTCGCGCCAGTCCTCCGGCACGGTGGGCACGCTCTGGCGGGCTTTGAGCGTGCCGTTGGCGGCATCATAATCGCAGAGCGTCACACTTTTCCCCTGCTCGTTCACGAAGTAGGCCCACTTGCCGTTTGGATGAAACTGCATGTGCCGTGGCCCTTCGCCCTCGCCGCCGGAGAGATGCGGCGGTGTGTTGCGCGTGAGCGTGCCGGCCTGCGCATCAAAACGGAGCTGCTCCACCTTGTTCAACTCACCGACATGCGGCACGAAGGCGAATTGGTTCGCCGGGTCGGCCTGAATGCAGTGCGCTTTTTTGCCCGTTTCGAGCGTGACGACAGGCGGACCTTCGACACGACCGTTCTTGATCGCAGACAAACCAACGACGCCCTCGCTGTAGGAAGCGGCTAGCAGCCAGCGACCCGTTTTGTCGGCGAAAACATAGGCCGCGTTGAATCCAGCGTCCGCGAAGGTTGGATTCGACAGCGCCCCGGATTTTGGATCGACACCGAGCGTGGCGAACTGCTTCGCGGAGCGCACGGAGGCATACAGATGCTTGCGATCCGTGCTGATCGAGAGGCTGCCAGGCGCTCCCGGCAGCGGCGCTTCGCCCACGCGTTTCAGTTCGCCCGATGATTCATCCAGCGACCAGATCGCGATGCACTTCTCTCCGCTTTCAGAGACATAAACGATGGTCGGCCCGGCAAAGGCAGAGGTGACGAGGCAGAGGAGTGTGAGGAGTGCTTTCATGCAGTTAGATTTACTGGCTGAGATCATTCGCGCGCACAGCGGCAAGTTTTTCGGTGATCTTTGTTTTCCACTCTTCGACGCGGAAGACGTGATTGAGCGAATGCGCCAGATTGGTGAGTTGGCGCGGGTCGTTTTGCATGTCGAAGAGTTCGATGCCGCCCTTCGCGTCTTCGCCGGATTGGATGAAGACCCAGCGGTCGTCGCGGAGCATGAGGCCCTTGCTTGATCCGGCGACGCTGAAGACGGTGTCATGCACTGTTGCCTTCGGATCATCGAGAATGATGCTGATGTCCTTGCCTTGCAGACGGGCGGGGACTTCGAGACCGCAGAGCTTCGCGGTGGTGGGGTAGAGGTCGAGCAACTCGACGAGTGAATCGCTCACGCCGGGCTTTTTGCCGGGCACGCTGACGATCAGCGGCACGCGGGCCGATTCGTCATGCAGGCTCACTTTGGCCCAGAAATCGTGCTCGCCGAGGTGGTAGCCGTGATCGCTGGTGAAGATGACGATCGTGTTGTCAGCCTGGCCGGATTTTTCGAGCGCGTCGAGCACCTTGCCCACCTGTGCGTCCATGAAGCTCACGGCGGCATAGTAGCCGGAGACGGCCTTCTTTTGCCGCGTGATGTCCATCTGCATGTTCACGCTGGTCTTGTAGTTGATGCCGGGCTTCGGGATGTCGTCCCAGTCACCGAGCACCTTCTGCGGCAGCGTCATCTGCTCCCACGGACACAGATCGAAATATTTCTTCGGCGCGACGAAGGGCACATGCGGCCGCACGAAGCCGACGGCGAGAAAGAAAGGCTCCTTCGAGTGCTGCGCGATGAGTTCACAGGCTTTCGCGGACGTTTTGCCGTCGGAATGAATCGTGTCATCGCCATCCGCAGCGACGATGACGAAGGTGTTACCGCCCATGACGGGCTTTTTGCCATCGGGATTCTTTTCCAAAGTCTCGCCGATGCCATGAGCCTGCCATTCCGGCCCCAGGCTGTTGAAGCGCTCCGTCCATGACGCCGGATCGTCCGCGCCGTCGCTGCCATCCTCAATGCCGCCGGGCACGCCCATGTGGAAGATCTTGCTCACGCGGGCGGAGTAGTAGCCCGCGTTCTTGAAATGCTGCGGCCAGGTCGCGCGATCACCAATCGCGGCACGCGGGCTGGT
>CAXNGR010000659.1:0-3274 GCA_964201265.1 Verrucomicrobiaceae bacterium | reverse complement strand
GCTGACCAACCGGCAGATCAAGGAAGTGACACCCGAAGCCTGGGCCAAGACCCGGCAGATCGACAGTCAGCAGAAAGCGGCGTAGTTGCTGAAACCAAAAGGCAAGCTCAGACCGATGGCACTCTGCGCACCGCTAACATCGAGTCAGCCGTCGGGTTGATCGAATCAGCCCTTGGGTCGATTGAGCCAACCGTAGGATGGATCGAGTCCAACCTTGGCTGAGGCGGATGGCCGTGTGCATTGGGGAAACCTATGGGAGGAGAGAAGTTCCATTTTCCCGCCAAGGCGGCCCTTATTCGGGTTCAGAAGGAACTGAATCCCGTTCAGGCATGCGTAAATCTGGAAACGACGTCAGGGTGCAAAATTGACAAGCCCTCTTCCTCGGATGCAGTGGCTGAAACTCTGGCTCCGCCAGAGCCAGGAAGAGCGCCGAGGCCGTGGCTGCTCCCTTTCATCTCGGCGGCTGGCTCACTTCTGACGGCATCCAACCGTCCCGTCCTCCACGCGGCTGAACGCCTCCGTGGGGTTCGTCACCAGCGTCCATTCGTACTGGAACGCGATGGCGGAGATCGGCGTGTCATGCGGGCCGATCACCTTGTCCAGGTTCCGCTGCCATTTCGTTAACCGGAAATTGCCGCAGATTCAGGGAAGCCACCGATTTCTTTTTCCAACTCATGCCATCTGCGGTTTTCCTGAATCTGTGGCAAAACCTCTCAGGTTGGCCTTAAACCAATGGCATTGTACCCAGTAGCTCATCAGTCGCGCTCCGAACGAATGTCTTCCATGATGGCCTCGGTGGAGGTTCCGGCTTTGCCTGTGCCGACGGACTCACGCAAGCTGTCTAGCCGCTGCAACCAAGCCTGCCGCTTGATTTCCGGTGTGGGAGATACAGGCCGTGATTTCACCAACGCCAAGATAGTCCTGACAGTTCCTCATCCGCCACGTCCGCCCGGCGTGCCTCAATAGCTCATCGTCCTGCCGCTGCGCTTTTGGGCCATGGCCTGCTCGGCTGCCTGGATGAGAGCGGCTAGTTGCGTGTCGGATGGCTGGGCCTTGGCGGCTTTGTGATAATGGTCGAGGGCGCGGTGTGGCAGGCCGGTTTGAAAATAGACCAGACCGAGCGCTTTGTGCGCCTGGGGATCGCCGGGCATGGCTTTGAGGATTTCCCGGAACACTCCGACGGCGTCATCATACCTGCCCACTCCCGCAAGGCCGAGGCCGAGGGTGAAGGCGACCGGCGGCTTGGTGGCGGCAGTGTTGTCCAACTTGATGAGTTCAAGAGTGGTGTCGAGAGACTCCTTGGGGCGGTTGAGGCGGAGCAGGGAGTTGGAGAGGTTGAGGATGCCGTTCTGGAAGCGCGGCTCGATTTTGAGCGCGTTGCGGTAGCACTCCACGGCTTTTTCGTCCTTACCGTTCATGGAGTAGGCGGTGCCGAGGTTGCCCCAGGTGCGGAATTTGCCGGGGCTTTTGGCCACAGTGTCCTTCCATAGGGTTTCACTGGTGCTCCAGACGGTGTTGCGGTCAGTGGTGCGCCAGCAAAGCAGCGTGGTGATGACAAGGACCAGGGCCGCAGGTGCGAGGGTTCGCTGCCAAGCCGCATGCGAGGGCAGTAACCCGCGCAGGCAGTCCAGCAAACAACCCACCAACACAAAGATGCCAATCGAGGGCAAGTAGGAGCGATGCTCCGCAACCATGTCCGGCAACGGCACTAGGCCTGAGGAGGCGGCGATGGTGATGAAATACCAGAGGGTGAACACAAAGCCGAAGGCTAGTCGGACATCGTGTCGAAACCTGCGGAACAACCAGCCAGACGCCGCCACCAACCCCAGCAGCACGCCGAGTGCCATGAGGACCGGCCCCTGCCAGAGAGACTCGTATTTGGGCCACTGGGGGTCGAGGTTCAGACCGAAGGGCCAGATCATGAGCCGCAGGTAATGCACCAGCACGGTGAACTGGGTGACGATGTAGTGCCAGTGGTTGAGGGGTTCGTCGCGTGAGTTGACGATGTTCATTGAGGCGCCCATGTCAAAGGAGCCGCCGTTCTGCGCGGTGGCTGTGAGTATGACCAGCGCCGGGATGAGCGGGGCGCAGAGCAGCAGCGGCAGAGCACGGAAGAGCGCCCGCCGTAGGCCGGAGCGCAGCACCAGCCAGTCGATGAGCACCGCCATGAAGGGAACAGCCACGCTGCATTCCTTCGTCTGCATGGCCAGGAGCAGCGCCACCACGGCTCCCGTTCGCAAAGCATAGAGCGCGGCGCGTGATTTGAATGAAAAGGAAACAAACCACAGCCACAGGCAGAGGAGTGAGAAGAAGGCCGCCAGTGAGGTGAACCGCTGAATGACGTAGGTGACGGATTCAATCGCCAGCGGGTGTGCGGCAAAGAGCAGGGCGGTGGTGGCGGGAATGAAAACCAGCGATCCCCGGCTCAATGGGCTGGCGGACCGGCGCAGCAGCGTGTGCAGCAGCGCATAGATCAGCACGCTGTTGAGCGCGTGGATGAGGATGTTGAGCACTCGGTACCAGTGTGGTTTGTACCCGTCGAACGCATGGTTGAGGGCAAAGCTGGCGTAGGCGACGGGTCGCAGGATGAAATTGACCGCGTAATCGGGATCTGATCCCATGCGGGCCGGGCGGGTGGCGAACTCCTCGAAGTTGGAGAGATAGCTGAACTTGTCAGGGGCCTGGAACACCGGGTTGTCGATCAGGTAGGTGTAGTCATCAAAAACCATCGGGAAGTCTGTGGTCCAACTGTACAAACCGGCGGTGAGTGACAACAGGAGGCAGACGATGAGGGCATGAATCCAGCGCATTGCCTGATGCGGGGAGGGAATCTCGGGAGGTGCGGTCAAACACCCTTCTTG
The DNA here is from genome assembly GCA_964201265.1 of Verrucomicrobiaceae bacterium. GTDB lineage: Bacteria > Verrucomicrobiota > Verrucomicrobiia > Verrucomicrobiales > Verrucomicrobiaceae > Prosthecobacter. The sequence goes on along the minus strand of CAXNGR010000659.1, from coordinate 413 downwards.
CGCTGGCATGACGAGGGCGACCTCCGCCGGCGCGGAGGGCTTTGGCGTGCGGGTATTGTGGCGGCGTTTCGACATGTTTTAAGGGGGATTGATTTCCGCATTTTGACCGAAACCGCTCGGTTTCATCAAATGACAAGGTCTGTCACCCTCAGCGCCACAGCACCGCTCTATCAGGATCGGTCACGCGCCATGATCCCGCACCCACTGTCCGGCACGAAGGTACAGCTCTGCCGCGCTGCGCAGTTGCAGCTTTTCCTTGATGCGGGCGCGGTAGGTTTCCACCGTGGACTCGCCCAGGCTGAGTGTCTGGGCGATTTCGCGCGTGCTTTTGCCGCGCCCGAGCATTTGGAAAACCTCCAGCTCGCGGTCGGCGAGTGTTTCCAGGCCATTGATCTCGGGTGAGGTACGCTTTT
>CAXNGR010000658.1:0-3293 GCA_964201265.1 Verrucomicrobiaceae bacterium | reverse complement strand
TCTGGCTCAATGTCCTTGAGCTTCTGGGCGTTGACGAATTTGAGCTTCAAATCGGCAAAACGGGCGGTGAAGGCATCTGAGGCGGGCGTCATGCCGTCGCGATTGATCTCGCCGAGCACGATGGAATGGCTTTTGGCCACGCCGGGGTTAAGATCCGGCAGTTTGCTGATGAGATGGCGCACGGCGGCCTCGCCAGCCTCGCATTCATAAGAATCCAACGGCAGAGAAGTCTTTTCTGAGGAATCGCAGGCGGCTAGACCGAGGCAGAGCGTGGCGAGGAGGGCGTGGCGACGTGTCATGTTTCTGTTCATGGCATGGAATACGCAGCTTGGCAATGCAGCGCCGCTCTTCATGATCGCGTCATGTTCGACATCCGCGAAAAACCCAACATGGTCGAGAGCGCCTTCCTCATCGGCGCTTACTTTGACCGCCGCCACAAACAGGAGGCTTTCGACCTGCTCGAAGAACTGGCCGAACTGGTGGAAACATTGGGAATCAACATCATCGGCAGGGAACTCGTCTTTTCCCGCGAGCACACGGCCCGTTACCTGATTGGCAGTGGCAAGGCGACGGAGTTGATGAAGCAGGCGAAGGACATTGGCGCTGATTGCATCGTCTGGGACAACGAACTCAGTCCAGGACAGCAGCGGGCATGGGAAAGCGAGGGCAACATCTGCGTGATCGACCGCCACGAGGTCATTCTCGATATTTTCAACATGCGCGCAAAAACGCGTGAGGCGCGGCTCCAGGTGGAGCTGGCGCGGATGGAGTATTCCATCCCACGATTGACGCGCATGTGGGCGCATTTGGACCGTCAGGGCGGCGGTGCGGGTGGCGGCCAGGGCGGAGCCGGTGCGGCGCGTGGTGAAGGTGAGACTCAGCTCGAAGTGGACCGCCGCCTCGCCAGCAAGCGACTGGATAAACTACGCGCCGATCTCGAAGACGTGAAAAAGCAGCGCGACACGATGCGCAAGGATCGCACGCGCGTCTTCGTGCCGCATGTGGCCATCGTTGGCTACACGAACGCAGGCAAGTCCTCGCTGCTGAACAAGCTCACCGCTTCAGAGGCCTACGTGGAAAATAAGCTCTTCGCCACTCTCGACACCACTACGCGGCGGATGGAATTGCCAGACGGGCAGGCACTCCTCGTCACGGACACGGTCGGCTTCATCCGCAACCTGCCGCACGATCTGGTGCAGTCCTTCCGCGCCACGCTCGAAGAAGCCACCCAGGCTGACTTTCTCCTGCATGTCATCGACGCCAGCTCGCCGCAGGCCGTCGATCTCCACAAAACTACCACTCAAGTGCTTGCGGAACTCGGCGCGGGTGACAAACGCGTGCTGCTGGTGCTGAATAAGGTCGATCTGGTGGATGACGTGCGGCTGATGGAGCTGAAGCGCGCGTTTCCTGAAGCCCTGGCGATCTCCGTGAAAACGGGGCAGGGGATGGATGAGCTTCTGCATCGTCTGGATGAGTTTTTGATCGACCGCGTGGTGCGCCTTGAGCTCGATCTGCCGCTGGACCGCATGGATCTCGTCGCCCTGGCGCATCAGGAGGGCAAGGTGCTCAGCGAGGACTACGACAGCGGTCGTGCGGTGATCCAGTGCGTGATCCCGAAGCGCTTCGAGAGCCGCTTTGCCGCCTTTGTGCCCGGAGCGCCAGAATTGGCTGGTCGAAAAAAAGGAAAGAAGTAAAAAAGGCCCGCCAAACGCAGTTTGCTATCACTCATGTTCTCACTCGCCAACAAAACCGTCATCATCACCGGAGCCGGATCAGGCATCGGCCAGGGTATCGCTGTTCTATTCGCCAAACAGGGCGCGCACGTTGAGGTTTTCGACCTCAAGCAGGAGTCCGCGCAGGAAACCGTGGATCAAATCAAAGCCGCAGGTGGCAGCGCGAACGCCACCGCCTGCGACGTGGGCGATTACGCAGGTGTGAAGGCCCTTTTCGACGCCGTGGCGGCCAAGCACGGCAAGATCGACATTCTTGTGAACAACGCTGGCATCGCCCACATCGGCACCGCTTTGACGACCACTGAGGAGGACATGGATCGCCTGCATCGTGTGAACATCAAAGGCGTGCACGCCTGCGCTCAGGCGGCGCTGGCGCACATGTCCGCCCGCAAAAACGGCGTGATCCTCAACATGTGCTCCATCGCGGCGCAGATGGGCCTCGCAGACCGTTTTGCGTATTCGATGACCAAAGGCGCGGTTTTGATGATGACCTACTCAATCGCCAAGGACTTCATCAAAGACGGCATCCGCTGCAACTGCATCGCCCCGGCCCGCGTCCACACGCCCTTCGTCGATGGGTATCTCGCGAAAACCTATCCAGGCCAGGAGGCCGAGATGTTCCAAAAGCTCAGCGAGGCTCAGCCCATCGGCCGCATGGCCAAGCCGGACGAGATCGCCGCGCTCGCACTCTACCTGTGCAGCGACGAGGCATCCTTCGCCACAGGGACAAACTACACGCTCGACGGTGGCGCGGTGAACCTGCGCTGACGCTTGTGCATGCCGGATAGGCGCATGCGTATTTCGGCGGGATAAGAAAGTAGCGTGTGGTCGTTACCTCGACATGCGCCAGCTCTTGTTTTTTCTGATTTCGGCATTCGTCATCCTGCATTCGTCATTCGCGGCCCAACCCAACATCGTCGTCATCCTCGTCGATGACATGGGCTTCTCCGACCTCGGTTGCTACGGCTCGGAGATCCCGACGCCGAATCTCGATGCAATGGCAGCGAACGGGCTGCGCTTCACGCAGTTTTACAATACCGGGCGCTGCTGTCCCACTCGCGCGTCGTTGCTCACGGGACTGTATCCGCATCAGGCCGGGGTGGGTCACATGACGGATGACAAGGGTGTGCCCGGGTATCAGGGCAGGCTCAATGACTCGTGCGTGACCATCGCGGAGGTGCTGCGACCGGCAGGTTACTTCACCGCGATGACCGGGAAGTGGCATGTGGGACAGAACCTCGGCGTCACGCCCTTGGGACGTGGATTTGACCGTTCGCTGAACGCGGCGGCGGGCGGATTTTACTTTGCCGGAGGCGACAAGGCGAAAGCCAAACTCTTCCTCAATGGCGAGGCTATCGAAAACGATGACCCTCGTCTGCCGCCGAAATGGTATTCGACCGATCTCTGGACCACCTTAGGCTTAAAGTTCATCGACGAGGCGGTGACGGCGAAGAAGCCGTTCTATCTGCACCTCTGCCACAATGCCCCGCATTTTCCGCTCCAAGCTCCAGCGGAGGACATCGCTAAGTTTCGCGGAAAATATCAGATCGGCTGGGGAGC
>CAXNGR010000657.1:0-3301 GCA_964201265.1 Verrucomicrobiaceae bacterium | reverse complement strand
TCGTGAAAATCGTGGGAGAGGGGTTGCCCGTGGGGGCGCGGTTGAAGGCCCGCCAGCCGACCGGTGAAATCGTGCCGGTCAACGCTCCAGGACGCGATCCCATCGTGACGCGGGTGCTCATCATGATAGGCCGGGAGAAAGGCAACGCCAAAACTTTGCAGCGCTTGATTTACATCCACGGCACATCTGCCGAGGAAAAACTGGAGACACCCGCTTCCTGGGGCTGCATCCGCATGGCCTCCGCTGACATCATCGAGCTGTGCCAGTGGATCAGGCCCGGCGCACGTGTGGACATTGTGACCGGCAAGGTGCCCGCGCCGAATCAACTGCCGCGCTGAGGCATCACTCCGAAACCTTCACCGTGATCAGCACGCTTTTCGAGGTCGGCGTCAGGCTCACGTCGGCGTAGCTGTCGATGGGCACCAGGACGTTCGCTTCGGGGAAATAGGCGGCGCAGCTTCCGGCGGGCAGGTCGTAGGGGATGGCGAGGAAGCGGCGGGCGGTGCGGGTCTGGCCCTGGAAGTCGCTGGTCATGTCCACGGGCACCAGCGGGGAAATGCCCCGGCTCTTCATGTCGCCAGGATTCATGAAGACGATGCGGCGCTCGTTGCCGATGCCGCGATAGCGGTCGTTCAGGCCATAGACCGTCGTGTTAAACTGGTCATGGCTGCGGAAGGTCTGGAGCACGAGCTGGCCGGCGCGTGGCTGGATGCAGGCGAGGGGATGCGTGTTGAAGTGCGCCTTGCCGGAGGCGGTGTCCCATTTCAGCTCCCGGGCCGAGTTCGGCAGGTAAAAGCCGCCCTGCTGCCGCACCCGCTCGTTGAAGTTCTCAAAACCCGGCACCACGCGGGAGATGCGGTCGCGGATCTGGTCGTAGTCCGTCCCGAGTTCCAGCCAGGGCGTCCGGCTGCGGCTGCCGAGCGTGGCCGCCGCCGTGCGGGCGACGATTTCCGGTTCGGAGAGCAGGTGAGGGGAGGCCGGGTGCAGCTTGCCGTGGGAGGCGTGGACCACGCTCATGCTGTTCTCCACCGTCAGGAACTGATCCACGCCATTGCGCGTTTCTTTTTCGCTACGTCCGAGACAGGGCAGGATCAAACCGGTGCGACCGGTGATGACGTGGCTGCGATTGAGCTTGGTGCAAATGTGAACGGTTAAGTAACAATTGCGTAACGATTGAGCCGTAAATTCTGTGTCGGGAGTGGCTTGAAGGAAGTTGCCGCCCAAAGCGTAAAAAACCTTCGCTTTTCCTTCATGCATAGCCTTGATGGCTGCAACGGTGTCATAACCATGCTGGCGCGGAGCCTGGAATTGGAACTCGCGTTCCAGATTGCTCAGAAACCACTCCGGCATCTTCTCAAACACGCCCATCGTTCGGTCGCCTTGGACGTTGCTGTGGCCGCGCACCGGGCAAAGCCCCGCGCTGTCGCGGCCGATGGCTCCCAGCAGCAGATGGAGGTTCACCACCTCCTGAATCGTTGCCACGGCATTCTTGTGCTGCGTCAGTCCCATGGCCCAGCAGGTGATGACCTTCCGCCCGCCCCGGGCGCAGGTGCGGGCGACCTGTTGCATAGCCTCCCGGGAAATCCCGCTCTCACGCTCCAGCTCCACCCAGTCCAGGGAGCGCAGATGCGACTCGTAGTCGGCGAATCCGACCGTGTGCTCGGCAATGAACGTCCGGTCGATCGTGCCGTCCTCGGCCAGCGTTTTGGCGATGCCCTTGAGCAGCGCCTGGTCGCCGTTGCCGCGCACCTGGAGAAACTGCTTCGCCAGCGGCGTCGCCATGCCCAGCACGCCTTTGACCTGCTGCGGGTGCATGAATCCCGTCAGCCCGGCCTCCTTCATCGGGTTCACCGCGATGATTTCCGCGCCGTTTTCCACCGCCCGTTGCAGGGAACTCAGCATGCGCGGGTGGTTCGTGCCCGGATTCTGCCCGATGATGAGGATCGTTTCCGCCGTCTCCAGATCCTTCAATGTAACGGTACCTTTGCCCACGCCCACGCTCTGGTTCATCGCCGCACCGCTGCTCTCGTGGCACATGTTCGAGCAGTCCGGCAGGTTGTTCGTGCCGAACTCGCGCACAAAGAGCTGGTAAAGAAAGGCCGCCTCATTCGTCGCCCGGCCACTGGTGTAAAACACCGCCTCATCAGGTGAATGTAACGCATTGAGCGTGTCTGCAATCACGCGAAACGCTTCGTCCCACGAGATCGGCTCGTAGTGCTGCGCTCCAGGCCGCAGAATCACCGGCTGGGTGATCCGCCCGGCCTGATCCATTTCGAAATCGTTCATTCTGGCGATCTCCGACAGCCCGAACTGGGCGAAAAACTCCGGCGTCACCCGTTTCTTTGTCGTTTCAGAGGCGATGGCCTTGGCCCCGTTCTCGCAGAACTCAAAGGCGCTGCGGTGGTCCTCCGGGTCCGGCCAGGCGCAGCTCGGGCAGTCAAAACCCTCCCACTGGTTCAGGTTCAGCATCGCCGAGGTGCCGCGCATCAGTCCGCTGCTGCCATAGACATGCTTCAATGAGTTCGTCACCGCCGGCACGCCGGCGGCGGCGACCTTCGGATCATCCAGCTCGATCCCGGTGAAGGCTTCAGGCGGCTGGGACGGAATGACGGAATTGGAATCTGGGGCAGGGGGCATCGGGGAAGTTTTACGTCAGCCATGCCATTCCAGACGGCCCAAGCAAGTAGATCGAACTTCCAAGTTCGATCTCAAAGCGCACCACCCATCCGCAGCTCTTTTGAGGGCCAGCCAAGTCACCAATGAATTGCCTGGAATTGGTAGTGTGTTCGGTTCAAGAAATCAAAACCGCCAGCAACGGCCGTCCGAAAGAAGAACTCTGGATTCACGCGGATTGGTTTCTTCGTGAAAGGACCAGGGGTTGGGATGACTGGATTTTTTGTTTGAGGAAGCAGCAGTCGTTCGTCAGGCCAGATGATAAGACATTTTCAGCCTTCAAAGTCTGGCCTAATTAACTACAAACAATCAATGTAAAGTTAAGTATGAGCCTTGACAGCTTGCAAAGTTGTAGGTATGCGAGAGTTATCCCCAAGCTCAGTTCCGAAATTTTCAACGCTCACAGCTCTTAACAAATCATGTCGTCTTCTATACAGCCTTCATCATCACGCGGACTTCTGATCTCTGACGCAGATTATTGGTTCATCCGGGAAGTTGGTGCAGAATGGCTGAGGTGATGGCACTAGGTCTGGATGAGCCAGAGTTTGCTGTATCACGCGTTTGGTGTGCGCGAGGGCTACGAGTATCGCAGCACGAAGTATGTTGAGGGCCGGGTGGAGTTCCATTT
>CAXNGR010000656.1:0-3307 GCA_964201265.1 Verrucomicrobiaceae bacterium | reverse complement strand
GGCCAGGGCCACGGCTTCTTCAATTTCAACCTCTCCTTCGAGATGTACGAGGCCACCATCCGGGCCATGGACGAGCTGTTCGTCGAACTCGGCTTCCTTGAGCCCGACCCTGAAGCAGGACTCGGCAAGATCGACTAGCCCTTCACCGGGGAGAATGTCGAATTCAGAATGACGAATTTCCGCTTACACGCCGTTTCGTCATTCGTTCCTTCCTGTATTCATTCGTCATTCTGAATTCGTCACTCGTCATTTTCCACAAACACCGTCGCACCACCATGCTCCGCGCACTTCTAGCCCTTCTTATCGTCTCCTCGGTCTCCGCACAATGGCCGCAGGATACCAGCGATCTCAAAGCCGACCCAAAGGCGCAGTTCGGCAGGCTCGAAAACGGCCTGCGTTATGTGATCATGCCGCATGACGAGCCGCCCGGCCGCGCAAGCATCCGCCTTTACATGGATGTCGGCTCCTTGATGGAGCAGGACGACCAGCAGGGCATGGCGCACTACCTGGAGCACATGGCCTTCAACGGCTCACGTCATTTCAAAGGCGGCGAGATGGTCGAGTACTTCCAGCGCCTCGGCATGGGCTTCGGCGCGGACACCAACGCGCACACCTCCTTCAAGGAAACCGTGTACATGCTCGAACTGCCGAAGGTGGAGGCCAAATTCATCACCGAGGGCATGCAGCTCTTCCGCGACTACCTCGACGGCATGCTGCTCGGCGAGGCCGAGATCGACAAAGAGCGCGGCATCATCCTCAGCGAGAAGCTCAGCCGCGATTCCATCGACTATCGCACCATGATTGCAGGCTACAAGTTTGGCCTGCCAGAGTCCATCCTGCCGCACCGCCTGCCCATCGGCCAGGAAGAGACGATCAAGACGATGAAGCGCCCGCGCTTCGTCGATTTCTATGAGGGCTACTACACACCGAAACGCGCCACCATCGTCGCCGTCGGTGATTTCAAGGACACCGCCGCCGTGAAGGCCGAGATCGAAAAACACTTCACCGAGGCCAAACCCAAGGTTGAGGAGCTTAAAGACCCGAACCTCGGAAAAATCCCCACCGGTTACGGCATCATCGCCAAACTGCACACCGAGATGGAGGCGCAGTCGCTCACCCTCTCCGTCGAGATCCCCCGCCCTGCTCTCAACAAGCCCGACAACGCCGAATCACGCCGCGAAACACTCATCCGTGACCTCGCTGACATGATGATCAACCAGCGCATGTCAAAACTCACGAAAGCGGAAGGTGCCCCCATCCTCAGCGCGGAAAGCTACAGCTACGAGTATCTCGAATTCGTCAGCATCAACGGCATCCAGGCCCAGTGTGACCCGAAAAACTGGCAGGCCGCCCTCACACTGCTCGAAACCGAGCTGCGCCGCGCCATTGCGCATGGTTTCAGCGATGCCGAGTTTGAAGAAGCGAAAGCCACCATCCTCAAAGGCGCCAAACTCCGCGCCGACCAGGCCGACAGCCGCAAGTCCCGCGATCTCGCCAGCGGCATCGTCAGTATTCTGGTCTCGAAAAAGGTCTTCACCCATCCTGCCGACGACCTCGCCCGTGTGTCCACCGTGCTCGCCGGTTTGAAGAAGGAAGACAGCCATGCAGCGCTCGTAAAAGACTGGCAAGGCGACGACACCCAGCTCTTCCTCGGAGGCAATTTGAAGCTCGACGGCGACGCGGCAGCCCAAATCATCGCCACGTTCAAGGACAGCCGCTCCAAGCCTGTCGCCCCGCCTGCCAAGGAAGAAACCGCCGCCTTCGCTTACACCGACTTTGGTCCTGCGGGCAAGGTTGCCAGCCGCAGCGAGGCCAAGGATCTCGAAATCACCCAGGCAGTGTTTGAAAACAATGTGCGCTTCAACCACAAGCGCACCGAGTTCGAAAAAGGCACCCTGCGCGTTCTGGTCAGCTTTGGCGGCGGCAAACTCAGTGTTCCTGCAGGAAAACCCGGCCTGCTACCCTTCACGCAAAGCACCTTCCAGCTCGGCGGCCTCGAAAAACACGGGGTCGATGACATCCGCCGCATCTTCGCCAGCCGCACCGTCGGCAGTGATTTCTCCGTCGGCGACGAAGCCTTCCTGCTTTCCGGCCGCACCACACCTGCCGATCTCGAAGCGCAGCTTCAACTGCTCACCGCTTATCTGACCGCTCCAGGTTATCGTGACGAGGCAGCCCGTCAGTTTGAGAAAAACCTCGATCCGCTCTACACACAGCTCAAGCACACCGCCGAAGGCGTCATGAACAACGAAGTCGTCGCCTTCATGCACTCCAGTGATCCGCGCTGGGGCTTCCCGAAAATGGAAGAACTCAAGCAGCGCAAGCTGGCCGAGGTGAAGGAATGGCTCACACCCGCTTTACAGCAGGACTACCTCGAAGTCACCGTGCTCGGAGACATCAACGCCGAAGCCGCGCTTGATGCCGTGGCCAAAACACTCGGCGCTTTGCCCAAACGTGCGGAGAAAAAGCCCGCGTATGAAAAAGAACGCGCCGTCGCCTTCCCGAAACCCGAGGCCAGCAAAGACTTCCCGTTTGAAACCGAGATCCCGAAGGCCATCGCCACGATTTACTGGCCCACCACGGACATGAGTAACATACAGCGTACCCGCCGCCTGACCCTGCTCGGCTCCATCCTCGACGACCGTCTGCGCATCAAGGTGCGCGAGGAATTGGGCGACACCTACAGCCCCGCCTGCTATCACGTCGCCAACGACACCTTCACCGGCTACGGCTACATGACCACGATGATCGAGTGCAAGCCCGAGCTGGCCGCCTCGCTCACCAAGCTCGTCATCGAAATTGGCGACAAGCTCGCCACCGGCCCCATCACCGACGATGAGTTTGATCGCGCGATGAAACCGATGATCGCCCAGCTTGAGCAAATGCGCCGTGACAACCGCTACTGGTCCATGAACGTCCTGCGCTGCTCCCAGGAGCATCCCGAGCGTCTCGACTGGGCCAGAACCTTTGTCAGTGACTTCACCGGCATCAAAAAAGAGGAAGTCCAGGCTCTCGCCAAAGAATACCTCAGTGCCAAACGTGCTGTGTCCGCAGGGATCATTCCGCAGGTGAAGAAGTAGTCCCCGTATTGTACTCCCGCCTTTAGGCGGTTCTGAGCCGGCTGAAGCCGGGACTACAGTGCTCTGATTTCACACCAGGCGCTGCTTCAAGGCCCGCACCTCGCCGCTCACATCGGCGGCGAGGAGAAAGGCGGACACCACGACGACGCGTTTCGCTCCTGCGGCAGTGATTTCATCCAACCGTGACGCGTTTACGCCACCGATGCAGAAAATCGGCAGCGTCACGA
>CAXNGR010000655.1:0-3323 GCA_964201265.1 Verrucomicrobiaceae bacterium | reverse complement strand
CATGCGCTCTTTGATTTTCGAGAAGAAAGGGGCGAGGCCGTTCACTGAGGCGTCCGTGGAGAGCTTTTGAAACTGCGCCACGGCATCGGCCTTGCGGCCCAGAATGATGTCACACAGCGCCGTGTTGAAACGTGCCCAATTGGCGGTGGAGGCGGGCACATCTTTCGACTCGGCGAGTTTGATGAATTTCGCACGTGCCTGGGCAAAGTGACGTGATTCCAACATCTCCTGACGCGCCTCGGCAAAGCGTTCGGAGACCGTTTCTTTGCCAGCGGTCAATGTCACGCCGCCACCGTCAAGGTCTCGTTCATTGTCGGGAGCGATCTGGATGACTTTCTGCGTGGCACGGCGCTCGCCGCCCTCACGCAGCAGCCAGCCGATGCCGTAGGCCAGCGTCACAGCGGCGGCGATGGCACCGAAGAGCTTCGCACGGCGTGAGAAGAGCCGACGCCTCACGCCACCTCGGTCGAGCATGCCTTCAGCCAGACGCATTTCATCGACGACTTCGTTGTAGTTCGAGAAACGATCCTCTGGGCTATAGCTGAGCATGCCGTTCAGAACGTGCTCGGTGCGTGGGGAGAAGCGTAGGCCGGAATCGCCTAGCGTAACGCGCTTGGATTTGATGCGGCGAAGGTCCTCAATGGAATTCGTGTCTGCCTTGTGCGGCGGATTGCCCGTCATCGCATGATAAAGCGACGCGCCGAGGCTGAAGATGTCACTGCGATAGTCCTCCTTATTGTCGATGACTTTTTCCGGGGCCACATAATACGGCGTGGCCCAGATCTCGCCGGAGTGATCCACGTCGCGGTTCGCAAACAGCGCCAGACCGAAGTCCACCACCTTCGCGGTGCCGGTTTCGGTGAAGAGGATGTTCGCGGGCTTCACATCGCGGTGGATCAGATTGAGCTGCTGCGCAGCCCGCAGCCCCTCGGCCACTTCGCGACCGATGTGCAGTGCCTCGTCTTCTTTCAGATGGCCCTCACGCTTGATGCGCTGCTCCAGACTGCCGCCGCCGACTAGCTCCATGGCGATGTAGAAATAGCCCTGGTCATAGCCCACGGAGTAGAGCTTGATGACGTTCGGGTGCGTCACATTCGCCGTAATGTGCGCCTCCTGGCGAAACTGCTCCAGGCGCACCGAATCACGGGAATACTGGCGATTGAGAATTTTCAGAGCCACCCGGCGGCCCAGGGTCTCATCCTCCGCCTCGAACACCCGGCTCATCCCACCCTCGCCGATCTGACGCACGATCATGAAGTGATCAAAACGCCTCCGCACGCGCACCATCTGCCCGCAAAAGGGGCACTTCAGCTTCGTGAATGGCTCCAGAGACGTGACATCGATCTGCTTCTGGCAGACCGGGCAGGTGCTCAAAAAAGTTTGCTCTGGAGGGGCGAGGATCAAAGTTGCGGGTTTAATTTTTTAACCATGCAGGGACGCATTGCATATGCCAGAAATTACAGATTGCCTTATTAATTCGAAACTTGAGTTTGTACCATGGACTGGACCGTCACTGAAACCGTTGAAATTGGGGAACGTTTCGACAAGCACCTCGCCGGGCGCTTGCCCGAGATGTCGCGCTCGCGGCTGCAGGATTTGATCAAAGACGGCCACGCCACCCTGAACGGCAGGCCGGTCAAACCGGGGGCCACGATGAGGGCAGGGGATGCGGTGAGTGTCACGGTGCCGGAGGTAGCTGCGGTCGAGATCAAGGCCCAGGACATTCCTTTGACGATTTTGTATCAAGACGCCGACATCGTGGTGCTGGACAAATCCTCCGGCCTCGTCGTCCACCCGGCGGAGGGAAATGCCGACGGCACACTGGTGAACGCGCTGCTGCACCACATCGCGGACCTCAGCGGCATCGGCGGTGAGATGCGTCCTGGCATTGTCCACCGCCTCGACAAGGACACCAGCGGCTGCATGGTCGTGGCGAAAAACGACACCGCGCATCGCCGCCTCACGGAAGCATTCTCCGAACGCCGCCTCACGAAAATCTACCTCGCCGTCGTCAACGGCGTTCCGAAGGATGAAAGTGGACGCATCCAGAACTTCATCGGCAGACATCCGGTGGACCGCAAACGCATGTCCGTCCTGCTCGACGGGGCAGGGAAGGAGGCCGTCACCGAATGGCAGCGCCTCGCCGTCGATCAAGGCTGCGCCCTTATCCAGTGCCGCCTGCTCACCGGGCGCACGCATCAGATCCGCGTTCACATGCGCGAGACTCTGCAATGCCCCATCCTCGGCGATCCCATCTACGCCCAGCCAGCCAAGCAGCGCGTCCGCGTCCCACGTCTCATGCTGCACGCCTGGAAGCTCTCCTTCAATCACCCCATCCACGACCAGCCGATGGCTTTCGAGGCCAAACTGCCGCCCGAATTTGAACCGTGGATGGGAATGACGAAACCAGAAGGACGAATGCAGAATGAATGACGAAGTCTCAAGGCTCCAAACCATCGCGAAGCAGCCGTAGATGATTTCGTCATTCGACATTCCGGCTTGATTCGTCATTCCTCATTCTGGTTTCGTCATTCATTCGCCCCATTGTTCCGCTATGCTCAAAGTTTACCAATACTCCGGCTGCTCCACCTGTCGCAACGCCATCAAGTGGCTCAAGCAGCAGTCCATCGGCTTTGAGGAAATCTCCATTCGCGAGACACCACCAGCCCTCGCCGATTTGAAGGCCATGCTCGCCGCCCATGACGGCGATCTGCGCAGGCTCTTCAACGTCTCCGGCCTCGACTACCGCAGCCTCGGCCTCAAGGACAAGCTGCCCACGATGAGCACTGACGCCGCGCTTAAACTCCTCGCAGAAAACGGCAACCTCGTGAAGCGCCCCTTCGCCATCGACTCGAAAAAAAAAGTGAGTCTTATCGGCTTCAAAGAGGACGAATGGAAGGCAGCGCTCTTGTGATCCAGTGAGATCAAAATCGCGAGAGCGTCCTGGAGTGCTCCAGCCCTCTGGAGCTTTCCGCAGGCCAAGACGCATTCGAAAGCGGCGGAGGGCCGCCGCACTCCAGGACGCTCTCGCGCGTCACTTCACCGCCGCCGCCTGCTCTTTGAAGAACTTCGCGATCAGCGCCGGAGCCTCCTCCGGGAACTTGTGCGTACCTTGATGGATGAAGGCCACAAACGGCGCCCCAACCTTCGAGGGAAACAGCGTGCAGTCCGTCGCCCACGGTTTTCCTTCGGCCTCGCATTGGTTGATCTGCTTGATGCGGTTCATCGCCTTCTCCTGCCATGCGTACTTCACCAGCGCGTCATTTGTTCCGGCGATGTGCAGCGCTGGTTTTGGCTTGAAGGCCGCCGCATCCGCCATCCGT
>CAXNGR010000654.1:0-3327 GCA_964201265.1 Verrucomicrobiaceae bacterium | reverse complement strand
ATCGACTGCGCGTGGATGCTCGTGTCCGCTGTCATCGACTTGATGACACAAAGCTTGTCCGCATGACGTGCGATGTTTGGCAGCAAATCCGAGACCCACAGGCCGCTGCTGCCGCGCTGCTTGAAGTTCGCAATCGAGCCCGCATGAGGCTTCTGGCCGACTTGTGGCTTGTAATCAAAGGTGTCGAGCTGCGCCGGGCCGCCGGCCATGTTCAGGAAAATGACGCGCTGAGCCCGGGCGCGAACGCGTGGAGGCCGTGCATCCAAACTGGCTCCCGCGATGCCTGACATCGCCAAATAGCCAAAACCACACGAGGCCGTGTGGAGCATCTGGCGGCGGGAGAGTGCATTCATTGGCTCTATCATACGACGCAGGCACCTCAAATCTCACTCACCTTCGGCACCACAAACGGCGCACGATAATCTCGCGTGAGCAGCGCATTCGCGGCGGCGTTGTCGAGGAAGGCTTCCTTCTCGCCATCGACGCGGAGATGCTGGCCGAGGGTGAGTTGGGTCTTGTCGAGATCGACTCCGGCTTCGGCGAGGTAGTGCTTCGTGCGCTCCAGCGTGTCCTGCACGTCTTCGTGGGCCTTGATGTCGCCGAGACGCTTCGAGATGTCGTTCACGGAGGTTTTGGAGCCGAGGCGATATGAAATGTTCGCGATGTGGCAGAGCGCGGTGCTTTGGTGACCTTCTTCGATGTCGGCGGTGAGGTCGGTGTGTTTGCGACTGCGCACGGCGCGGAGGAAGTTGGCGAAGTGGTTCTCCGATTTGCCTCCTTCAAAGGCGCGTACGAGGTTGCCTTTGGGATCAAAGAGACTGGTGTCGGCGATGATGCCTTCGCTGCCGTAGAAGAACCACATGGATTTGATCGTGGGATGAAACGGCGCGGTTTTGAGGCCGCGGGTTTCGGAGACGATGGTCTTATCGCCGAAGTCGAAGATGCCGACCTGCGAGTTCGGTGTCTCGGCGACATCCGTGTAGCCGAGTCGGCCACCGTAGCTGAGCACGCTCTTGCCCAAACCGGTCACGCCGAGGCCCCAGCGGCAGATGTCGAGCGAGTGGACGTTGTTGTTGCCGATCTCGCCATTGCCGGTGTCCCAGAACCAATGCCAGTCGTAGTGGAACTTCGGCCGCGTGAGCTTCGTCATCGGCGCGGGGCCGGCCCAGAGGTCGTAATCGCACCTCGGCGGCATCACACACTCCGCCGGGCCGCCGATGCTGCCACGTCCGCTGTAGATGATGCTTTTGGCGAGCTTCACCTCACCCAGTTTGCCCTCGCGCATGAACTTTACGGCCTCGGCCAAAGCGCCGCGCGAGCGGTTCTGCGTGCCCGTTTGCGCGATGCGTCCGAGCTTCCGCGCCACCTGCACGATGCGGCGGCCTTCATCGACATTCTGGCTCACCGGTTTCTCGACATACACGTCCTTGCCCGCCTGCATCGCCCAGATCGCCGCCAGCGCATGCCAGTGGTTCGGCGTGGCGATGAAAACGACATCCACCGCTTTGTCTTCGAGCACCCTCCGCAAGTCCTGCACCTTCTTCGGCATCGGCCGCTTCAACTCGACCAGCAACGCGCCCACCTCATCCGCGCGATCGAGGTCTGGATCGCAAACATACGCCACATCGCAGTCCGCGAGCCTCGCCAGCTCCCGCGCATGCGCTTTTCCGCGAATCCCACAGCCGATGATCGCCGCCGTGATCTTCTCATTCGCCGAAACTGCCGTCGTCTCGGCTCCGAGCATGGTTTTGGGCAAAGCGACCGCCGCAGCGGCCATGAGGGAGTCTTCAAAAAAGCGTCGGCGAGTGGGTGTGAGCATGGTGATGGGAATACGGGGTAAGCTGAACCCTTTTGCGGTTTTGAATGGAGTTCGTGCATCGGGAGAGTTGCCAATCTGGCCCCTGATGGCAGTCTGACGTCATGAACGACACCTCTTCCACCGCTGAAGCTATGCGCCTGCGCGCCTTGCAGGCGATGACGCCGACTCGTCGCTTGGGCCTCGCGCTCGGCTGGAGCCAGTCGGTGAGAGAGCTGACACGGAGTTCGCTACGCCAGCAGCATCCTGAATTGCCACCGCAGGAGCTTCATCGCCTGCTGGCGGAGCGGTTGCTCGGAAAAGAACTGGCTCAGAAAGCCTACGGTCCGCTTATCCGTCATGGATGACACGCTGCGAGCTGCCTTGGCTGCCGCCGCCGAGCTGGAAAAGCTGGGCGTGCGCTGGTTTCTCGGAGGCTCGCTAGCGAGTTCGATTCACGGCATTCCCCGAGCGACATTTGACGCGGACATCATGGCGGACCTTCGTCCTCAACATGTGCGCCCCTTTTTGCGGGCACTCGGCGAGGCATGGTATGCGGACGAGGGGGCGATGCAGGACGCCATCCATAATCGTTCCTCCTTCAATCTGATTCACCTCGATACAGCAATGAAGGTGGATGTCTTTGTCCCCAAGTTGCGCCGCTTTGATGGTGGCGAGTTTGCCAGGTCTCAGAGCCTCAAACTGGAAGGTTCGGACTTTGAAGCCCGCATCTGCTGTGCCGAGGACATTGTGATCGCCAAGATGGAATGGTATCGGCTCGGTGGAGAAGACTCCGAACGTCAATGGGGAGACATTCTCGGCGTGCTGAAGCTCAATTCAGGCAAGCTCGATCTGGAACTGCTCCGAAGCAGTGCCGCTGAACTTGGCGTGGCTGATTTGCTGGAGAAGGCGCTGGCTGAATGATTCATGGCTTCGCGAGCTAAAGCTCACGACTACTTTGCCAGTTTCGCCGCTTCCGCCTTCGCTTTGGCGAGCACATCGGCCAGCGCGACGGGTTTGCCGCCTTGGCGGAGGCTTTCGTCGGCGGCTTCCATGAAGGTGAAGATCTCGATCGTCTCGGCTTCGCTCACGGGCGGTGTCCCGGTGCGGAAGAAGGTGCCGATCTGGCGGCAGAGGGCTTCGTAGCTGATGGTTTTGGCTCCTTGGCGGACATTCTTGGAGCCGAACACCAGCGCGCCGAACTCCGACTTGCCCTTCACGATGCCGCGATAGGTGCCCACGCGGCCGTCTTTCCACACGCCGGTGACTTGATCGGTCACGGGGCCTTTGGTGCGGGAAACGGTCTCGCAGCCGGTGCCCATAAGCGCGAAGAGCGACTCGATTCCGTGGATGGCGTAGAAGAAAAGGTCCGGTGTGCCGTCCTGATACGAGCACGGGCCCCACGTCGTCACGCTGAGGATGTCGCCGATCTCGGGATTGTTCTTCATCGCGATCAAATCGGCTCCGAAGCGCGAGGACGAGCTCGACCAGACCTTCACGTTGCTCTTTTTCGCGAGTTCAAACATCGCGAT
>CAXNGR010000653.1:0-3331 GCA_964201265.1 Verrucomicrobiaceae bacterium | reverse complement strand
CACAGCGCCGAGCACGAGGATCATCTCATCAAGCTCAACGCGCAGGAGTTCCTCATGCGCAAAGCGACGCGAGGCCATGCGTTGAGTGAAAAGGAGCAGCAGACCAACCACACGATCAGCCGGATGCGGGTGCGGGTGCGGGTGAGGGTGAGGGTGGAGCACATCTTTGCGAGGATGGCGCAGATAGAAGCCGACTGGTGTCGGAGCATCGGGTTGAAACGAGCCACGCAGCACAACCACCTGAGCAACCTAGTTTACAACATGGACCGCTATGCCTGCCTGACTCGTTGAGCCGGGCAGGGTGCCGTCAAACGTGAAAAAGAGAACAAAACGAGCCAGAAACACCCCTCAAAAGCCCGCCGAAGGGAACCCCGCCCGCCATCTCACGCGGAGAAAGGTGGCCCAAAACGCTGATCTATCGGACCTCGGAGCCGCTTGCAAAAAATACACCCCCAATCCAGGGGTGTCCTCAAAATCATAATCCAAGCGTCTTTTTGAAATAAGCGATGGTTCGGTCAATACCCTCTTCAAGAGGCACTTTCGGCTCCCAACCCAATAGCTTTTTGGCCAGAGTGATGTCGGGACAACGCTGCTTGGGGTCATCCGAAGGAAGCGGATGAAACGTAATTTTGGAACTTCCTCCAACTTTTTTCACCACCAGTTCGGCAAGCTGCAACATGGTGAACTCACTGGGATTTCCAATATTGACCGGACTGCTGATACCTTCTGTCTCCATGAGGCGGACAAAACCTTCGATAAGGTCGTCAACATAGCAAAAGCTGCGAGTCTGGCTACCATCGCCATAAATCGTCAGATTGTGCCCGCGAAGCGCTTGAACGATGAAGTTCGAGACCACACGGCCATCGTCAGGACGCATCCTTGGCCCATAAGTGTTGAAGATACGAACAACACGGACGTCAACATTGTTTTGGCGGTGATAATCAAAGAAGAGGGTCTCCGCGACACGCTTCCCCTCATCGTAACAAGAGCGTATCCCAATCGGATTGACGTGACCCCAGTAACTTTCAGATTGAGGATGAACTTCTGGATCGCCATAGATCTCAGACGTCGATGCCTGAAAAGCACGGGCACGAGTTCTCTTGGCCAGACCAAGAACATTGATAGCCCCCATGACAGACGTCTTGATCGTCTTAATGGCGTTGTATTGGTAGTGAGGAGGGGAGGCTGGACATGCAAGGTTGTAAATTCGATCCACCTCGGCTTTGAACGGGTCTATCACATCGTGTCGAATGAGCTCAAATCGAGGGTTGGGCAAAAGGTTGATGACATTGTCCCTACTTCCCGTAAAAAAATTATCCAAACAGATTACTTCGTGCCCTTCATCAAGCAATCGCTCACAGAGATGAGAACCTAAAAAGCCCGCGCCGCCAGTTATTAAAATACGCATGATAAAACAAAAAAATGATTAAAACCTCAAATTTAAACTAACGCGCTGCAATGGCACCAACAACTGAAGATTCTACAAAATAATTCATTTAACGACAATCACTTAAGGGCACCTCTGGATACCCAGCGTTATTAAAATATGCGCACTGGAAATGAAGACTTCACGAGGAGCGTGGCGTTGAAAAGGCGAGTATCCAGAGGTGCCCTTAAATGTGATTGTGTTGGGGAATGGCTCGCTCAAAATTTTGCACAGAGTTCAGAAGGGGAATGTGTGTGTTTAGATAGCCAGAAATGGCACCTCACGGCATGAATTCAAAAGGCAGTAGCTTCTTGGTTTATGCCTGCGCCGTGGCGGAGGTGCGGCGGTCATCTCGGAAGAAGTTCTCCATGCGCTGGCGCAGGTCGGCGTAGAAGTTGCGGGACATTTCTTCGAGCGCGTCGGCGGTGTGACTGACGCCACTGGTGGCGGCCAGCTCGCGGGCTGCACGGTTTTTCTCCTCAAACTCACGTTCAAGGTCCATTAGATACACCAAAAACTCCTTCGCCGAACGAGCGCCGTCCACGCTTGTGATCAGGCCGCGTTCGAGGCTCTTGTTGCGAGTGAAATTCAGCAGCTTGCTCTCACCCAACTCCTTCATCTGGCGGCTGAAACCTTCGAGGAATGCCTTTCGCTCTCCTTCAAAGCTGATTTCCTCGCGGTCCAGCAGCGTGTCATACGGGCCAGGTTTGGAGAAGAACTTCACGATGAGCGGGATGGTGTCCACCAGCATGAAGAGCATGGTGAGCACGAGATAGGCGACGAGCGCGAAGGTGCCGCCCTGCGCGCCTTTCTCAAAAAGCTCATGCAGCGCGAGCGTTTGCGTGAGGATGTCCCGCCGCGGCTCGGCGCGGATGCCGGCGATGCGTGTGTCCTCGTCCTTCACCAATTGGCCGATCTCGGTGTGCAGATTTTGAAGCTGGAGCAGCAGCGCGTCGATCTGCGTCTTCAAGGTCTCGCGGATGGCGTTCTGCTGGCCCACAAACGCATCCGCTTGCTCTGTTTGCACCTTCTGCTTCAGCGCGGCGACACGCGCCTGCTCGGCTTTGATCAGCGCGGCTTCCTCGGCGGCCTTGGCATCGAGCGCGGCATTCACCCCGTCTTCGGCGGCTTTGATTTCGGCCACCAAAGCCACGCGATTCTTCGTCATGGTGTCCAGCACACCGCTCAGACGGGCGGATTCGGCGCGGCGCCAGGTGAGCTGGTCTTCCTGGATGCTTTTGGCACGCGGGCCGAGACCGATGATGCCGCTGCGCTGACCATTCACCTCGCGCTCGAACTCGGTCTGCCAGTGATTCAGTTCTTCGGCGATCTTTTGATAATCGGCGCTGAGCTTCGCCATTTCGGTGTCGAGCGTTTCGAGCCGCGTTTTGCCAGGGGCGACCGCATCGCCAATTTTCGCTTCACGCTCGGTCTTGAGCCGTTTTTCGTCGTCGGTGAGCGGCTTTTCGACAGGCTTGCCATTCTCATCGAGGAACTTGGCGGAGAAGGTTGCGGTCCAATTTTCGCGCTGTTTCGCGATCTCGGCTTCCAATGGCACGATGCGCGCTTCCACGGCGACTTTCTGCTGCTTGGAAGTCTCACGCGCGGCTTCAATCTCATCCTGGCGATGTTTTTCGATGACGGAGGTGATGGTGTCCTTGAACAGCAGCAGCGTCAGCGGATGAGAGATCGTGATCCCCATCAGCGCGGCAACCACCATGCGCAGTCCGAATTGTGCCGCCTTGCGGAAGAAGCCCTGGTAGGCGCGATACGTCGCCAGCAAGGCGCGGTCCACGGTGAGGATGATGAAGGCCCACACCAGTGAGACGGGAGCGATGACCCAGACATTGTCCGTCAAGGTGCTCAGTGCATACGAGCAGGCGATGATGGCAAAGATCGAGGGCA
>CAXNGR010000652.1:0-3333 GCA_964201265.1 Verrucomicrobiaceae bacterium | reverse complement strand
TTCACGCGGTTTTTGTCCACCACGACGGGGATGCCGATGCAGTTTTTCGCCAGCATGAAGGGCTCATCGCCCGCGTTGTGGGAGTCCAGCAGCACCTTTTCGCCATCCGAGACGACGCGCGGCGGCAGTTCTTCTGGCTTCGGGGCGAGTCCGAGCTTGGCGGCGAGTTTTTTGGAGAAAGGCAGCTTCTTCTGCCGCTTGCTTTTGTAGCCGCGGCTTAGGATGCACACGCGGCGGCCATGCTCATGCAGCGCCTTCGCCAGCATCTCGACGACGGGCGTCTTGCCCGTGCCGCCGACGGTGAGATTACCCACGCTGATGACCGGCACGCCCAGGTGGTGATCATGAATGTAGCGATGGCGGTACAAATACAGCCGTGAGCGCACCGCAGCGGAGTAAATCCCCGACAGACCACGAAACACCAGCCGCAGCAGGTTGGCACGAACGCCACGGCGGTTGTTGATGACGACGTCGATGACGAAGTTTTCGAGGTCTTCCAGGGTGTCTCTCACTTGAGCGGCATAGGAGGCGGGGAAGGGGGGCGCGTCAAACAGTCGTCTTGATGTTTGCGAGGGCATTTCGTAGCCTGCGGCATGAAATTGATTCTTCTGAGCCTGCTCGTCTTGGTTCCATCACTGCAAGCCCGCACTTTGGCCGAGGCGGCCGTGCTACAGGCCAAGGCACTGGAGGCTGGCTGCATCGTCACCGGGGAGCGGGTCGGAGATCAGGTGAGTTTCGCGCTCGCTGGCAAAGCGCCCGAGGCCGGGAACAGGCCGCCGGAGAAAATCGTCTTTGAGATCGGCTCGATCACGAAAGTCTTCACCGGTTTGCTGCTGGCGCAGGCGGTGGTGGAAAGCAAAGTGACCCTGGAGACGACGATCAGCAGCTTGCTTGATCCCAAGCTGAAGTTTGCCGATCCACGCATCCCCGCCATCACGCTGAAGCAGCTTTCCACGCACACCAGCGGCTTGCCGCGTCTGCCGGACAACCTGGACGCTGGAGCCGTCGAGGATGATCCGTACGCGCATTATGACGAAAAGCTGCTGCTCGCCTATCTCACGAGCGCCAAGCTCGAAGGCGAGGGGCCGTACTCATGCAGCTACTCGAATCTGGGTGTCGGTCTGTTGGGTCATCTGCTTGGAAAAGTTTGGGAGACGAGCTGGGAGAAGGCGGTGGTGACGAAAATCTGCCTGCCGCTCGGATTGAATGACACGTCCGTTCATCCTGGGCCGAAGCTGCTGCTGGCGACACCGCATGCCGAGGCAAAAGTGGTGAAGCCATGGAATTTCGACGCCGTGGCCGGAGCCGGGGCGCTGCGCAGCACAGCGGCAGATTTGATGAAGTTTGGGGAGGCGATGCTGCATCCTGAAAAAACACCGCTCAAAGACGCCTTTGCCATCGCGTTGAAAGCGCAGGCGGATGCGCCAGCCATGGGCGGCCAGATCGGCCTCGGTGTGTTTTTGGGCAAGCACGAGGGTGAAACGTTCTTCAGCCACGATGGCGGAACGGGCGGCTACAGCTCGTCACTGCAAGTCATCCCGGCGAAGGGCATCGTGCGTGTCGCCTTGATCAACAACAATAGCCTCAGCGGCTCGGCGGTCATTGCCGCAATGTCCGATGCCAAACCTGCCACGCCACAAAAGCAGCAGGAGATTTCACTCCCGGCGGAGACGATGGCACAATACCCTGGTGTTTATGAACTGGACCGCGACTCACGCTTCACCGTGCTGCTGCGTGACGGCCAGCTTTGGGTGAACCTCACCGGCCAGGCCTTCCTGCGCGCCTTTGCCAAAGCGCCGGATCGTTTCTTTTACAAGGCGGTGGCGGCGGAGATCGCCTTCAATCGCGACCGGGGGCAGATCCAATCGCTCACGTTGTTTCAAAACGGACGTGAACTCACGGCGAAGCGCACCACTGCGCCGACCCCAAACTACAAGTTGCGCCCTGCGAAGGAACTCCAGCCCTACGCAGGCGAATACCTGCTCATGGGCTTGAAGAAATTCACGCTTAGCGTGCGGGGCGGCACGCTGTTTGCCCAGCTTGAGGGCCAGGAGGCGGCCCCGGTGTTTGAAACGGCGACGGATCGTTTTGAGTACGATGTGGTGAAGGCCATTCTCATTTTCGCCCGAGATGACCAAAAGCAGATCAGCGGCCTTACCCTGTTGCAAAACGGCCTACCCATCTCCGCCGCTCGTGTCAAGACCCCGACCAGTGCCCCGTCGAAGTGAAGCGGTTTTCCTTCTCCGCCAGCGCCAGCAGCGTCTGAAAGTGCGGGCTGTTGCTCTCACGATGCACCACGCTGGTCTCGATGCCTTTGAAGCCGACCTTGCCGAGCATCTCGTGAAGATCGCTCTCGGAAAAGCCCAGCCACACATCCGCATAAAGATCCCGAGCCTTCTCAAACTGGTGCTTCAGCAGATCCAGCACCACGATGCGCCCACCGGGCTTCAGCATCGTGAACGCGGCCTTCAGAGCCTTCTCGGGATTCTGCGCATGATGCAGCGCCTGGCTCAGAAACACGAGATCGACACTCAGCGGAGGGATCGGCGGCTCCTCGATGTCGCCCAGGCGGTATTCGAGGTTCGTGAAGCCATGCTGCTTCGCCAGATCCGAGCCGTAAGTCACCATCTTCTCGCTGTTATCGACGGCGATGACCTTTTTCGCCCGCTGCGCGAGTAGTTGTGAAAGTGTGCCCTCACCCGCGCCGAGATCGGCGATGACCAGCGGCGGCATCAGCTTGAGCAAAGTTTCGCCCAGCCCCTTCCATGAGCGTCCCGGAATGTAGTGGCGGCCAAATTTTCCTGCCAGCGCGTCGAAATAGGCCTGCGCTGTCTGCGCCCGCTTTTTCAGCACGACCTTGAGGGCTTCCGCGTCCTTTTTGACCTCACGCAGCTCCATGCCCGCCGCTTCGAGCAGGGCCAGGAAATGCTCGTGTGTCGGCTGGTCCTTCGCGTTCGGATCATCGAGCTGGTAGAGCCGGTTCTTCCCGCTGCGACGATCGCTGACCAGCCCGGCAGACTTCAATTTGGCTAGCTGGGCCGAGATGTTCGACTGCGGCAGCGACAGAACCTCCTGCATCTCCGCCACGCTCAATTCCTCCTGCTTGAGCAGCAGCAGAATCCGCACCCGCGTGGGATCGGCGATCAAGCTGAGAGATTTGAGAACGGAGGCCAAGGCAATCCCATCGTATCAACGCATGATGATACATCAATGCCGGAGTTTTCGGCGCTTTCAGAGCTTGGAAGCTGCCCAGACTCCTGCCTTGCGCTGCTCCGCCTGCTTTCTCAGTGCCTGAAGCTCCAGCGCATAGTCATTCAAGGAACGGGCGTCCGA
>CAXNGR010000651.1:0-3334 GCA_964201265.1 Verrucomicrobiaceae bacterium | reverse complement strand
ACGCATGCGCTCCTGCTTGAGCGTGGGCAGGTGCAACACGCGGTCGTTTTGCAGGAAGCAAAAGGGCGGCATGTTCAGCGAGGCGCTGATGCCGAAAAAGTGATCAAAGCCCACGGCATTCGGCCCGCCAGTGAAGGGGCGCGTGTGATCAATGTCAAAGCCAGGCCGCACGCCTTTGGGGCCTTTGTCTGCGGTCTCCAGTGCCCCATCTTGCCGCGTCCATTGGAGACCGAGATGCCATTTGCCGACGCAGCCAGTGGTGTAGCCCGCCTTCTTCAGGAATGAGGCCACGGTGACGCGATCCGGCTCGATGAGCGGCGGGCTGTAGCCATCGAGCACACCCGATTTCATCCGCGTGCGCCACGCGTAACGCCCCGTGAGCAGGCCGTAGCGCGTGGGCGTGCAAACGGAAGATGGCGTGTGCGCATCCGTGAATCGCATGCCCTCTTTGGCGAGACGATCAAGATGCGGCGTCTGAATCTTGGACTGCGGATTGTAGCAGGACACATCGCCATAGCCGAGGTCGTCCGCGAGGATGACGATGATGTTTGGCTGCCCTGCGGAGAAACCAGCCGACTGGAGACTGCAGGAAAGAAAGAAGGTCAGGAGAAAAAAGCGCATGTTGATTTTGGTAACGCCGAAAGCGCCTGAAAATCTCAAGCCAATGTCTGCGACCTATGCCGCGAGCTTGCCTTGTCATCGGCATGCATCGAAGCCTGGATTCGTTTGGTTTGGCTCAGTCAGACGGATAAAGTCGATCTTTGGGCTGGCCTTGGTGGGCCAGTGCATGAAAAGTTTCGCGCTATCATGACAACGTTTCCTGAATTCACGGCGCTGCTTTGCGCCACTTTGCTGCTGGTGGCGTGCTGGGCAGTGGGAGATGCTTTGCTGCATTTCAGACGCGGTAGGGATGAGCTGCTGGCGGGTCTGGCGATGCGCACGGGCTGGGGACTGCTGTTTTGGACTGGTGTGGCGGCGACGGCAGTGAACGGGCGGATTTGTTATGGGACATGGGTGCCGCTACTCCAAGGCTTGGTGGCAGCGGTGGGCGGACGTTTGATGTCCGATGTGCAGGAGCCGATGAGGGAAAAAATAGGACTGAGGCAGGTGTCGGTGATCGCGCTGGCTTGGCTGGGGACGTATGGGCTGATTTTTGCGCTTTTTGACTGGGAGATGCCGGGTGGAGGCGTGCGGTCGCTGCATTCGGATCTGGGCTACTGGGCACAGCTCTGTCTGGCGGTCCCAGAAGCGGGGGTGAGCAATGGTTGGGCGCAGGTGCTGGGGCCGGAGCTGACGGCGCAACATGTAAAGGATGACTGGTACCACTGGGGGCCGATCTGGCCGGCTGGCGCGCTCGGCATGATGACGGCGCTGCCGCCGCTGGTGCTGCTGCTGAAAGTGACGGCGGCGGTGATGGCATTTACGATGATCCTGCTGTCTGCGGCGATGGTGCGACTGCTGGCGAGGACGGGGCCTGCCACTTCTCTGCTCGCCGGGGCTGCGGCGCTGGTCGGAGTGCAGTGGATCAAGATGTTTGGTGTGCTGTGGCTGGAGGCATGGCTACCATATGGAACGCTGCAGCATACCAGGCTGAGCGTGCTGGCCTACCATGGCTACTATGCCGAGGGCGTGCTGCTGCTCATGATCGTGACGGCTTGGCAACTGCGGCTGACGCTGCTGGCGGGCGTGCTGGTTTACTTGGCTGGCTTGAGTGCTCCGCACAATGTGGCGGTGCTGGGCACGGCAGCGGGTACGCTAATGATGCTGGGTGCGCTGCTGCGGCGCAGGCACCTCTGGCAGCCAGCGGGCACGGCGGTGGCGGTGCTACTGCTGGCCTGGGGAACGCTGAAATTCGGCCTGGGGGTGGATCAGCCGATGGCGGAGGGGCAGTCGCTCTTCCGACCAGATGCGTGGATTTTATGGAAGCGCTTCAGTGATGGCTGTGTGGACGCCACGCTGGGCCTCATTCTGGAACTGTTGCTGCTGCCGGGTCTGATTTGTCTGGTGCGTCAGGAAAAAGACACGCAGGACGGCCTGCTGCGTTCAGCTTTGGGCTGGTTGGCTTTGAGTGCGATCGCTGGCTCGTACATCGGCTACCATTTGCTACGGCATGTGAGCAATGTGTTTCATTTCACGGTGTTAGCGCATGCGGTGCTGGTGGTTCCGGCGAGTATTTGGGGGCTTCTGCTGGCGTGGCGGCAGGGCACGGTGCAGTGGCGGCGCTGGGGCTGCGTGGCACTGGTCGCACTCTCGACCGCGATGGGGCTGCATGACATGGCACAGGCAAGAAAACGGGACAAGGCCATGCCCTTTGCACGCGGAGAGATGGAGGCTGTGCGCACAGCGCTGGCGGGCAGGACGGTGGGCTACTTTGCCACCACTGATCGGCAGTGGTGGATCTCCAAGCACGGCACACTGGGCGCGTGGCTGGAGGCTCGCTGCCTGCGACTAAACCGCATCGAAGCGGTGGAGTCAGATTCATTTTCCAAGTTCTACGGCGGCAGTCTGGTGGAAAAAGCGGTGCCTAGAATGGCGGAAGAGGACGATCTGACTTGGTCCATGCGCCTGCTGCGTGTCGTGGGCGGAAAGCATGTCCTGGAGACCACTCAGGACGTCATTCCAGCAGCGCTGAAAGCCAAACTCCGCCTGATCAGCGATGGCGAAACGCTGCGGCTCTACGAGATGGTGGAATAAGGAGTAAAAGTCAAAGCAGCCCGTTTTTCATGCCGTCGATTCCACTCCAAATGGAGACGTGCCGTGTGAAGCTGGAAAGCCTACTTCTTCTTTCCCTTCTTGCCGGGCTGCTTCATGACGAGCGGCCAGTCGGGGTGCTCGGTACGCATGCTTTTCATGAGTGACTCGGCCTTGGCGACGAGGTCGGGCTTTTCGGCGGCGAGGTCTTTCGTCTCGGCGAGGTCGGTGGCCAGGTCGTAGAGCTCGATGGGCTTGGCGGGGCCGTTGCGGACGGCTTTCCAGTCGCCAAAGCGGACGGCTTGGAGGGAGGTGCCTTCATGCAATTCCCAGTAAAAGGCTTCGCGCTTGGGGGCAGGGCCGCCTTTGAGCAGTTCGACGACGCTGTGGCCGTCGTGCGAGGTTTTGAGTTCGACTCCGGCGAGCTCGGCGGCCGTGGGTAGGAAGTCCCAGAAGGCCCAGGGCGTCTCGCTGGTGAGTCCGGCGGGGACTTTTCCAGGCCAGCGGGCGATGCCGGCCTGACGCAGGCCGCCTTCATAGAGGCTGCGTTTGAAGCCGCGCAGTTTGCCTCCCATGGATTGGTCGAAGAGTTTGCCGACCTCGGACTTGGGCTCGAAGGACGCGCCGTTGTCGCCGCTGAAGA
>CAXNGR010000650.1:0-3337 GCA_964201265.1 Verrucomicrobiaceae bacterium | reverse complement strand
CGCTTCGGCCAAGAAGCCGCAAACCACCGCCTCAGTCAGCCAGCCATGACCCGCTCCAGCCTCCTTTCGGGTCTAGCGTGCCTCACTCTCATCAGCCATGCGGACGAAGCCGCACCGCTGCAACTCGTCGGCACCACGCAAATCGACCGTAGTTTCACGGCTTACCTGCGTGAAGACGGCAAGGAGCATGTCTTCACCCTCGGCGAAGGCGAAACTGCCAATGGCTGGCAAATCAGCCAGACGACACGCGACGCAGGAGGCAACGTCGTTCGCATCCACCTCCAGCGAGGCACCGCCGGGTTCTGGCTGGGTGTCGCCGGTGGCAGTCCTTCGACCGCCAGCGCGGCTCCTACAGCCACCGCCGCCTCAGACGCCACACACCTCATCGACACCCCGTCCAGCAAGCACGCTGCCATGCACGACCAGTTGCTCCACCGCTCCCGCCTCAAAAACAAACCCTCCGCACGTGCAGCTCACCGGCAGGTCAGCGATCTCGACCCCTTCCCCACCAAACTAAACCGCTAAAACACACTGTCCCCAGACATAACAACACACCCATGAAACGACTCACCTTCCTCAAATCCGCCTTCGCTGCCGCAGCCCTTTTCCTGGGCGTCTCCCAGGCCTCCGCTCAGTTACCGCCTTCTCCTCCGCCCACCGTCGCCGCGTTGGAGGGCACCATCAGCAGCGTCACGCTCAACACCGACTCATCCATCACCATGGTTGTCATGGGAATGACCGTGAATGTACCAGCCGGTGCCATCATCACTAGCCCAACCGCCACGCTCACGACTGCTCAGCTCGCTGACACCGCCCCCCTCCCGGGCCGCACGCAGCCCGGCTTCGTCGGCGGCACCGCCATTATCAATGGCACCGTGGACTCCAGCGGTCTCGTCACGGCGGACGACGTTTTCGTCGAGCCCTCCGAAAACGTCGTTCTCGGCGTCGTCACCGCCAACACTGGCTCCCAGATAAGCGTCAACGGCATCCCCGTTTCACTGATCACTGACGCCCGCATGCCCGCCAAGCCCGTCCAGGACGTTAACGGCATCGCCATCATCCTCGGTTCCATCCCGGTCGGTGTTGGAGCTGGCATTGAAGGCTACTTCTCCAACGGCACCTTCTACGCCTTCCTGATCGAGGCGGACGAAGGCACCCCTGTCAATGCCCAACCCCAGGTCGTCATCACCCGCGCCCTCGGTCGTGAGCGCACGCCCAACAACCGTCGTGGCGATGAGCTCGAAATCCGCGGTACCTGCACCACCACCCATGCCCCCGCAGCCACCACGCAGAGCATCCGCGTCTTCCGTATCGATGGAACGACCCAGACCCTCCTCGGCACAGGCACGGCCACCGTCGATCCTGCCTTCCCTGGCATTGCCAATTTCACCTTCCGCACCGTGACCGCCCCCACCAACAACCCCGTCCTCGGCACCTGCCCCACCACCGTCCGTGTCGTCAACATCAGCACCGGAGCTAACAACGCCTCCACCACCTCCCCCGTCGAAGTGCGCTAATCTGCCACTG
Source organism: Verrucomicrobiaceae bacterium (assembly GCA_964201265.1). GTDB lineage: Bacteria > Verrucomicrobiota > Verrucomicrobiia > Verrucomicrobiales > Verrucomicrobiaceae > Prosthecobacter. Next base: position 1,810 of record CAXNGR010000650.1, on the reverse strand, counting down.
ATCTAGTTCAATCCCTCGGCCCCGTTGTGATTCCCACAGCGGGGCCGCTTTGTTTGCTAGCCCTTGCACTCCATCCGACCAGCCAGGAGCCTTCGAGCCTGAATCGGTGATTTTCCGGTTCGGGACACCTCCCCCTCAGCGGCCCTCAGTGCTTGCAGTTTGCAAACATCTTCCAGACAAACAACTGACACACTCGGCTTTGCTCACTTTTGAAAATAGCCGCATGATTGCGTCGTGAAAACGAAGCATTCCCTCCTTTGTGCCGCAGTCCTCCTGCTGGCCTTCGCAGTCGATAGCCAGGCGGTCACGACGCTGACGACGAATCCCTATCCCTATTACCGCCCGTTGGGTCAGCCGCCCGGCCTGACCTATGGCATTGCGGCGATGTATCGCTTCGACCCCACCCAGACCCCGGACCCTTTTCGCGGTGCCACCATCGCAGGGGCCGCCCCGACCGTGGACAATTCCTTTCCCGGTGGCATCGGCGTGAACTCGCCTGACACGGGTCACTTCGGCGTCGGCCTCTACACCGGCGGAGCCACGCCCCTCTCCACTGGCTTTTTTGTTCAATTCGACCAGCGGGTGCTGAGCGACGGCCTCAGCGTGGCCCTCGGGAATTTTGGCGTGAACTCACTCATCGGCGGCTTCGATGTGGGCCGCGTGGCACCGATGATCTCCATTTATGGCGAGGGTGCGGTTCTACTCGGCAGCTTTGACGCTCAGGCCATTCTGGATGCCAACGCCATGACGCTGCTCACCTCAAGCAACCCGCTCGATGCGAGCTACAACCCGGTCTTCAAGGTCGATACCTGGAAATTAAACCTCGACGCCCTGGTCGGCACCAGTGCCGAGGTCAAAGCCTTCGCCCTCGGAGCGGACACTGAGAATGGCAAGGGCCTCCCGACCACCAGCAGCAGCGATCCCTACTACCTTATTTCCGTGGACGCCTGCGCTTGCGCTCCCATTCCTGAACCCGGCTCCGCCCTGCTCGTTTTCACCGCTGCACTCGGCGCGATCATCATCCGCCGTAAGCGATTCTGATCAAATAACGGCCACAGCTACTCCTGAAACTCCTCGCGGTCAGGAATCCGCGTGAAGGCGATTTTTGTGCCAGAAAACGTGCGCACCGTGTTCGGCGTGAAGCCGATCACCACTGAATCACGTCCGCGCTTTTGATTGATCTTGTCTAGCACGCGGCTGAGGTGCTCACGACGTTCTCGTGTGGCCTCCTCGGCGGTGGAAACGAAGAGATCGAGCTGCTGCGGCTGGGATTCTGCCTCCAGGCCCATCAACGTCACCGACACTTTCTTGAGACGCTGCCAACGCGCCTGCTGCATCACCCGCTGCCACAGCTCCGCCAGCACTCGCCCCAGCACGATACTGTCGCAGGCAGGGGCAAACTTCGCCTGCGCCTCACAGCGCGGCCCATCCTCCGTCCGCACGCTCAGGTGCAGGTGCGTGGCCCGGTACTCCATGCGGCGCAGTCGGCTGGCCGCCTTCAGCAGCAGACGCCGTGCGACGATGCCCGCCTGCGGTGGCGTGCGCAGCTCTGGAGCCAGCACATGACTGTGCCCTAGGGTGCGATGCCGCGCGGGCGGATCATCCTCCGAAGGCCCGCCATGCAGCGCAAGCCAGAAGCGGTCCCCACACACTCCGCCCCAGGCCCGGTGCAGCGTCTCGCGCTCCGCCTCCCACAGATCCCGCATCGTGCGGATGCCACAGGCATGCAATCTTGGCTCCATACGGCGGCCGATCCCGCACAAGTCACGCAATTCCAGTTCCAGCAGACGACCTGGCAGTTCATCCGCCA
>CAXNGR010000649.1:0-3338 GCA_964201265.1 Verrucomicrobiaceae bacterium | reverse complement strand
ACGAAGCGCGTCGCCATTGAGGCCGGTGTCTCTGGTCTCTGGTGGAAGTATGTCGGCACTCAAGGCCAGATCATCGCCATCGACCGCTTCGGCATGAGCGCTCCCGGCAACACCGTCTTCAAAGAACTCGGCATCACTGCCGAGGCGGTGGCGACAGCGCTGGCTTGATTCTGCTAGCGAAATCAAAGTTGCATACGGCACTGCCGTATGTAGTGTCAACCCACTACACCGTTACGCTCGTAGGCGAGCTACTATCTGCCCCCCGTTGTGAAAGCAACGGGGGGCTTGTTTTTACAGTCATGAAAAAGACCGCCATCCTGATTGATGCCGAGTGGTTTCGCATCGGACTCCAAAAGGTGCTGGGAAACCGGCTCGGACATGCCGGTATCACAGCTGACATCTTGTATCAAAATGCCCTTCTGGCGATGAACTCATCTGAGGAGGAGCTTTATCGCGTGTTCTACTATGACTGCCCTCCGTACCAAGGACGGGAGACCAACCCGATCAGCCAAGTGGCCGTGGATTTCACTACACAGGCCAAGTTCCGCGCCAGAACCACCTTCCTGAATGAAATCTCAAAAAAGGACTTTGTGGCCATGCGGCTAGGAGTTGTCCGTGCTCGTGGCTGGACTTTGAACGACCGTTGGGTCAAAACAACGATCAGCCAGCAGGCTGTCATGCCACAGCCGCCGCAGGCCCAGGATGTGTATTTCAGCCTGGAGCAAAAGGGCGTGGACATGCGGCTCGGCATTGATGTGGCGACGCTGGCGCTCAAAAAGCAGGTGGAGCGCATCATCGTGATCTCCGGTGACACGGACATGATCCCGGCGATCAAGCTGGCCCGTCGAGAAGGGGTGCAGGTGGTTCTTGTGGCCCTGCAAAACGGCGCGGGCATCAATAAGCATCTCATTGAGGATTCGGACCTTGTGAGAACCATCACTCCGGTTCCATGAGCCTCCTTTTTCTTCGCCCGATCCGGGTCATTTGTGACATGATCTACCCATGAAAAGGATCTTTTGCCTGTTGTTTCCAATCATGCTCTCTGCACAAACCATGAGCAAAACCGACACGATGACCTTTAGCCGAGACGCCTCGGTGCTCGATGAGCATCGCAGCGTGGGCAAACACGTGGATGATTTTCAAAAGACGTTCCCGGCGGTGACAATCGAACCACAGACCATGACAGTGGTGAAGGCAACAGCAGAGTTCCGCCACGGCGAACAACCGCTGCTCTGGTTCGCGGCAGACAAGTCGAAAGCGGTCGTCGATGAACGCGTTTTTGGCGATCTGGCGATGGTGAACGTCACCACCTTGGGCGAAGGAAAAGCTGCCGTGGTTGGGAAACTCAAAGAACTAGGCCGAAAACTGAGTCCGAGGACCGTGGCGTGGTTTTTGATGCGGAGCGGCATTCTGCAAACCTTTGCGCACCTGGAAGCGACGGTGAAGCTCGAAAGCGAAACAACCACTGGAGGTCGTTACGAGGCGATTTTTTCCGGCAAGCACCTGTTCTACACCAGTTCACGTCACGAGAAGACTTTCCGATTCCGGTTCATCATCGAAGAGGACGGCACGCTGCGTGTGGAATCGTGAGTGAGCTCCCTCATGCGTCAGCGTTGAACGAAAGCGTGGTGGACTCTCCATGCAGGAGCTGCCGGGATCGTGGTTCACGAAAAAAAGCCGCGCAGGGTCGCTGCGCGGCTTTCGTGATGATTCGAGGATCGCGGCGAATTACTTCGCGGCTTTCTTGAGGGCGTCGGCCTTGTTGGTGAGCTCCCAGGTGATGTCCTTGTCGTCGATCTTGCCGAAGTGACCGTAGTTGGTGGTCTTCGAGTAGATCGGGCGGAGGAGGTTGAGCTGCTTGACGATGTCGGCAGGCTTGAAGGAGAACACTTTGAGGACGGCGGCGAGGATCTTGTCATCGCTGATGGTGCCGGTGCCGAAGCTGTCGATGTGGACACTCACAGGCAGCGGGTGACCGATGGCGTAGGCGAACTGCACTTCGCACTTCTCGGCGAGGCCGGCGGCGACGACGTTCTTGGCGACCCAGCGGCCCATGTAGGCGGCGCTGCGGTCCACTTTGGACGGATCTTTGCCGGAGAAGGCACCACCGCCGTGACGGCCCATGCCGCCGTAGCTATCGACGATGATTTTACGGCCGGTGAGGCCGCTGTCGCCCTGAGGACCACCGACGACGAATTTGCCGGTGGGGTTGATGAGATACTCAGTGTCCTTGGTGAGCATGTTCTTCGGCAGGACTTTCTTGATAACCTGCTCGATGCAGAACTTCTCGATCTCGGCGTGGCTCACGTCAGCGGTGTGCTGGGTGGAGATGACGACGTTCACGATGCGGGTGGGCTTGCCATCGACGTATTCGACGGAGACCTGGGACTTGGCGTCCGGACGCAGCCACTTGGCGAGTTTGCCAGCTTTGCGGATGCGGGTCAGCTCACGGCCGAGGCGGTGGGCAAACATGATCGGCGCGGGCATGAGCTCGGGCGTTTCGTCGCAAGCATAACCAAACATGATGCCCTGGTCGCCAGCGCCTTGTTCGCCGTGCTTTTTGCCTTCGGCTTCCGCGGCGTCCACACCTTGAGCGATGTCGGGGCTCTGGATGGTGAGGTAGTTGTTGATGAAGATCTGGTCGGCGTGGAAGACGTCGTCCACATTCGTGTAACCGATGCCGCGGATGGCGTCGCGGATGACCTGGCCGACGTTGATGACTTCGTCGATGGGCTTGGTGGTGCCGAGCTTCTTGTTCTGGAGTTTCGGAATGGTGATCTCACCACCGACGACGACGACATTGCTCTTCACGAAGGTTTCGCAGGCGACGCGGCTTTTCAGGTCGATCTTGAGGCAGGCGTCGAGGATGGCGTCGGAGATGGTATCGGCAACTTTGTCAGGATGGCCTTCGCCGACGGACTCGGACGAGAAGATGTAAGAGCGGGACATGGAGGTGGTCGTTTGGGTTATATATGGACGAATCATGATTTGTTGATGCGTCCGGCAGCTCGGAGAGTATTCCCCAAAGCGGAGGCGTCAACCGGGCTTTTCGGGTCTTCATGACCTGTGCTGGCCTGAAAAATGACTGCTTTGCGAGGAAGTCACGCCGAAGGGGCTGCGAGAGGAACTATTCAAGAGGCGGGTGAGTTGACCTGAAATTCCCCTCGCCAGCCGAAAAAAAGCCGCTAGGATTCGCGCCCCCTTCCCCCGACCATGCCCGAACCCAAGAATATTCTCCGCCTTGGACTGCCCAAAGGCAGCCTGCAGGAGCCAACGCTCGAATTGTTCAAGCGTGCGGGGTTCAACATCGTCGTTTCATCCCGATCCTACCGTCCTGC
>CAXNGR010000648.1:0-3351 GCA_964201265.1 Verrucomicrobiaceae bacterium | reverse complement strand
CTGCAGGAGCAGTATCATCCGCGATACATCGTGCTGCCAGTCCAGTTCTTCGACCGCACCAGCCGCCGCGACCAGCACACCTTCTTCGGGCGCGGCATCGTCGCCCATGTGGCCTTTGGCGACCCGCTCTCCGACAAGCTGCGCGCCTTGCTGCATGACGCCGTCGTTTCCCAGGGCCGCCGCGTCCACAACGGCGGCACCTATGTTTGCATGGACGGCCCAGCCTTCTCCACCCGGGCTGAATCCAATGCGCACCGCCAGCTCGGCTTCGATGTCATCGGCATGACGAACCTCCCGGAGGCCAAGCTCGCCCGCGAAGCCGAGATCGCCCTCGCCACGCTGGCCTTGGTCACCGACTACGACTGCTGGAAGATCGAGGAAGAAGCCGTCACTGCTGAATCCGTCGTCGGTCACCTGCATGCGAACGTCGCCGCCGCCAAGGCCATCCTCGCTCAGGTCATCCCGCAGATTCCGACCGAACCAAACTGGCCCGAGCATCGCTCCCTCGACACAGCGTTGATGACCGACCGCAAACTGTGGCCGGAACAGACCGTTGAAGACCTGCTGCCGATTTTGAAGCGGTTTGTGTGAGGAAAATCAATCCTCCATCAGCTTCACCGCCAGTCGGCGCATGAACTGGCGATCATGCAGGTGTCCAAGACGTTCGTGCGCCTCGTCCAGATTGCGCAGGATGCGCAGCAGCGTGGCCTCGGTCGTGGCGGGTTCGCGGATGAGATCCTCCATCCCCGGATTCGCGGCGGGATGATGCTTCGCCACATCCGCCGCCAGCATGAAGCGGCCACGGTTAAAGCAATCGACCAGCCAGGTCTTTTCGCGGTACGTCACGCGGGAGAGGAAGTGGCCGGGGAAGTTGCAGCCCTCGATCTCGATGCCAAAACGATGCCCCAGCAGCCGATAGAGACAGCACAGGCTGATCGGGTTGCCCAAGCCGGTATCCAGCACCCAGAACAGGTTGCTGTTCGCGGGTGAGTAATAGTCCTTGCTGTTGCCTTTGAAGCGCGTGATGCCGCCGTGCGGCGCGAACAGCCACTGCGCCAGCTCATGCGCGTCCATGCGGCCTTTTTCGGCAAAAGCCTCCTCTGCCAGCGCGTCGAGGCGTTTCGTGAGATCGGCGGACTGCGTTTTCCAGCCGTTGAGAAAGGCGGAAAGCTGGCTCAGGCCTTCTTCAAGCTGCGCGTCCGCCCCTTCCAGCCAGCGCCAGCGCATCCAAGTCTCCTCCAGCTCGGTGCGGCGCGCCGGTTCCAGCAGTTGGGCCACGAGCCGTTCCTCATCGGCAGACAGCGGTGTCTCCAGCGCCTCGACATGCTGTGGCAGTTCCCGGCGCATCACCGTCAACTCCTGCCTCACCGCCTGCCGCACGACTTCCGAGTCGTCGTCTAGCAGCTTGATGAGGTGATTCAGGTGCGGCAGCGCAGACATGCCATGGTGTTAGCACGTCTAGGCCATCAGATGCAATGCCGAAATGGTTTTCGGGTCATTCCAGGCCCTTGCCTGCTGTGCCCGGTGATAAGAATGCCCAGTTCACGGCTAGGCATCCGTTGTTTGATTTCTTCAGGCTTCTTCCCATTTTCCGTGGATGACCTCCCATCTGCGGACTCTTCCCATCGGCATGCTGATTGCTCTCATTGGCGCAGTTATAGGGGCTGCGGATGCCAGGGCACAGACTGTCTTTGTGGCTCCGACAGTGCAAATCACCTCCACCAGCGGCACGGTGGCGGCCGCCACGCCGGAGGGAGCAAGAATGACCGTGCCGCAAATACCCAGCGCGAATCGCGAGATGCCCCTCAGCGCCACGCAACGCGCAGGCAGCGTGGTGGAAACCGGGCCTGACAGCCAAGCCACGCTGGCCATTCCAGGCGCGGGCACGCTGCTGATGGGCGCGGACACCCAGGTGCGGCTGCCAAAGCCGGGCGACAAAGGCCAGTCGCTCGAACTTCTGCGGGGTAAATTGTTCATGAACATCAGCGCCGAGGAGGTGAAGAAGCAAGGCAACGCCAGCTTTCGCCTGAAAACGCCCGCAGCGTTGCTGGCAGTGAAGGGGACAAAGTTCTTCGCTGTCAGTGAGCGGAATGTGGAAACCGCTGGTGTGCATGAGGGCAGTGTCGGCGTGCTCCTGACCAGATCACGGCAGATGCTCGATCTTCCAGCCGGACAAGCGGTGACAGCCAGCAAGGGCGGCGTCATTCAGCCGCGACTGCTGACCGAAGAAGAAAAGGACTACAGCCTCCACTATGAACTGGCGTCCTCTGAAGGCAGGATGACCAACAGTCTGGGAATGAAATTCGCCGCAGTGCCCGGCACTCGTGTCATGTTCTGCATCCACGAAACGCGCAAGAAGGACTATGCGGTCTTCAAATACAATTTTTCCACCGCGCAAAAAACCACCAATCAAGCGGATGACCACCCGGTCACAAACCTCACCTGGGCCGACGCCACTGAATTCTGCGAATGGTTGAGTCAGAAGGAGTCGCGAACCTACCGACTGCCGACTGACCTGGAGTGGAGTCATGCGGTAGGCATTGGGGAGAGGGAGCAGAAGATCAAGGATGCAACTTGGCGCGAACTGAACAGCCGGATCACAAAACATTTCCCATGGGGCGGCATCTGGCCTCCTCCGCGTGGAGCTGGAAACTATTGTGATGAAAGCTATCACTCCTCTATGCAGAACACGGACATCTATTTGAAAGGTTACGACGACGGTTTTCCAGGCACAGCCCCGGTGATGACTTACGCACCGAACGCATTGGGACTGTTTGACCTCGGTGGAAATGTTTGGGAACTGATTTTGCCTGAGATGAACTTGAACAGGGTTCCGCCCGAACCCGTAAGGGAAGAAGTGGTTCTACGAGGAGCTTCATTTAATCATCATCTGTCTGAGCAACTTCTTTCTTCATTCCGCCGAAGCATCAATTCCGGAAGCAAAGGGATGGATTATGGATTCCGCCTCGTCTTGATCCTCGAATGACTTACAGGCGGTTTCTTTTCACCAACATGACAACTTGCATCAAAAAAACGCATTCCCTGCGCTGCCTCGCACTGACGTTTAGCTGCTATCTCTTCGGCGTCGTGAATGGCCACGCGCAAATCAAACCTCTGCCAGTGGCGGAACTGAAAGTTCAGGCTATTCGAGGCACAGCACAAATTTACACCTCACCGATCACCTCCACTTCGCGAGCCACACTCGTTGAACAAGGGAGTCAAGGAGACGCAATGCCGGGCAGGCTCGTCTTTCCAGGTCCTAATAATTTAGCAGCCGTACAGATGGCTGAAGCGGGTTCCCTTGTCATAGGCGGGTTCGCTCGGGTCAGTCTGCCACCCATAGGTGGAAGC
>CAXNGR010000647.1:0-3355 GCA_964201265.1 Verrucomicrobiaceae bacterium | reverse complement strand
GGCACAAGCCGCCCTTTGCCCGTGGCGGGACGATTGATTGACAAACTTCCCACGCCCTCCTTTATAGGCGGCCCCCCGTTTTTCCCACCCGCCCAACCATCCCCAGACCATGGATTTCATCGCCAAAAACATCGCCGAAGTCGCCCCTTCAATGACCCTGTCCATCACCAGCCAGGCGAAGGCGCTCAAGAAGCAGGGTGTGGACGTGCTGAGCTTTGGAGCCGGTGAGCCTGACTTCAACACCCCCGCTCCCATCATCACCGCCGCCATTGAGGCGCTGAACACTGGCAAAACCCGCTACACCGAGAGCAATGGCATCCTCGAACTGCGCGAAGCTCTGGCCGCCAAGCTCATGGTGGACAACAACGTGCAGTATGAGCCTAACCAGATCAGCGTGAACTGCGGTGCCAAGCACTCCTGCTACAATGCCATCCTCGCCTGCGTGAATCCGGGCGACGAAGTGATCATCCCTGCCCCTTACTGGACCAGCTACCCGGAAATGGTGCGCTTGGTCGGCGGCATCCCGGTCATCGTTGAAACGAAGCGCGAAAACGGCTGGAAACTCACCCCGGATGAGTTCGAGGACGCCATGTCCCCGATGACCAAGATGATCATCCTGAACACCCCCGGCAACCCAACCGGCTCTGTGTACACGAAGGCGGAACTCACTGCTCTGGCCGAAATCGCCGTGGGCGAAGGCATCGTGATCCTGTCCGACGAAATCTACGAAAAGCTCGTCTATGGCGGCCATGAGCACGTCAGCATCGCCTCTTTGGGCAAGGACATCTACGACCACACCATTACCATCAACGGCTTCTCGAAGGCCTATGCGATGACCGGCTGGCGTCTCGGCTACACCGCCGCTCCAAAGAAGATCGCTGACGCCATCGACACCATTCAGAGCCACACCACCAGCAATCCGACCACCTTTGCCCAATACGGCGCACTGGCTGCCTTGCAGATGGATCAGCAGATCGTCGGCGACATGCGCGACGAATTCGACGTGCGCCGTCAATACATGCTCGGTCGCCTGAGCAACATCAAGAACGTCCGGGTTGTCGAGCCAATGGGTGCCTTCTACTTCCTCGTCGATATCGAGCCGATGCAGATGAAGAGCGTGAACTTCTGCGAGAAGCTCCTCAGCAAGCAGAAAGTCTCCGTCGTTCCGGGTCTGGCCTTCGGCGCCGAGCACACCATCCGTTTCAGCTACGCCACTGGCCTTGATGTCATCAATGCCGGCATGGACCGCTTCGAAGAATTCTGCTCCCAGCATTGATTTCGGAACCTCCGTCAAAAACGGCCAACCATCGTCATCAACCGTCAACCGCACACGAACATGGGCATCTACAACAACATCGTCGAAACCGTCGGCAAAACGCCGCTGGTGAAACTCAACAAAGTCACCGCCGGCCTCAACGCCACGATTGCTTTGAAGTGTGAGTTCTTCAATCCGCTCGGCAGCGTGAAGGATCGTATCGGCATGGCGATGATTGAAGACGCCGAGAAGCGTGGGATTTTGAAGGCCGATACCGTCATCATCGAACCCACCAGCGGCAACACCGGTATCGCGCTCGCGTTTGTCGCGGCGGCTAAGGGCTACAAGCTCATCCTGACGATGCCTGAAACGATGTCCCTGGAACGTCGCACACTGCTCGCACTGCTCGGTGCCGACCTCGTGCTCACTCCTGGCGCTCAAGGCATGAAGGGGGCCATCGCCAAGGCTACCGAACTCGTCGCCAGCACGCCAAACGCCTGGATGCCGCAGCAGTTTGAAAATCCCGCCAACCCTGCCATCCACTCGAAGACCACCGCCGAGGAGCTGTGGGCCGACACCGATGGCAAGATCGACATCCTCGTCGCCGCAGTCGGCACGGGCGGCACGATCACCGGCGTCACTGAAGTGCTTAAGCCGCGCAAGCCTTCCTTCACCGCCATCGCCGTCGAGCCAGAGGCCTCACCGGTCATCAATCAGACACTCGCTGGTCAGCCCGTGCAGCCCGGTCCGCATAAGATCCAGGGAACCGGCGCTGGTTTCGTCCCTGCAAACCTGCATTTGAAAGACTCCGCCGGAAATTCCCAGATCACTGAGTGCGTCAAGGTCAGCAACGACGACGCCTTCGCCATGGCCCGCCGCATCGCCAAGGAGGAAGGCATCCTCGTCGGCATCAGCACCGGAGCGAACGTGGTCGCCGCCATCGAGATCGCCAAGCGTCCTGAAAACGCCGGCAAACTCATCGTCACCATCGCCTGCTCCACCGGCGAGCGTTACCTCTCCACCGCACTGGCCGACGAAGCCCGAGCCAAAGTGGGCGCGTAATCACCCTTGGTTTTCATTCACGTTTCAAAACCCTCCCGCATGTCTCAACTCGACACGATCTCCCAGGAAGTCCCCGCCACCGGCGCGGAAAAATTTCTGGAGGACAACTTCCGCAAGCTCGTCTGGCTGTTTGCCTTCGTAGTGATCGCCATCATCGCCTATGGCTTCATCCGCCATCAAAGCACCCTCAAGGCCAACGAGGCCGCCGAGGCGTTCACGAGCGCGAAGACCGTCGAGGATTGCGACCTTGTCATCTCGCGTTACGCAGGCACCAACGCCGCCGCCAATGCGCTGCTGCTCAAGGCCGACTTGCTTTGGGATCAGAACAAAAAAACCTCCGCAGTCGATGCGCTGAAGGAATTCACCAGCAAAAATAGCTCGCATCCCTTGTTCGTTCACACGCTGCTCGGACTCGGCACCAAGCTCGACGCCATGGGCGACCGCAAGGAGGCACAGGCCATCTTTGAGCGCATCGTGAACGAGTTCGCCTCCAACGAGGCCGCTCCCCTCGCCCAGGTTCGCCTTGGCGATCTGCTCTGGGCCGATGGCAAGCAGGACGAGGCCAAAAAAGCCTACGAAGACCTCGCCGTGAAGTTCCCCGACATGGCCGAATTCCAAAGCGTGAGCCAGGACCGCCTCGGCTGGATCGCCGCCTCTCTGCCGACCAAGGAAGTCGATCCGCCACCGGCGTCTAAAGTCGAACCGAAACCCGGTGACGTTCCGGCCATCCCCGGCATGCCGAAGATCAATCTGACGCCTGGCGCAGGCGGCATCGGTGCTACCATCGCCCCTCCGGCCATGCTGACCCCAACGCCTGCGGCGACCACCGCACCCGCAGCTGTGCCGACTCCTGCACCAGCGCCAGCAGTTCCAGCATCGGCTCCTGCTCCGCAGCCCGCGCCAACGCCTGCCGCTCCGGCACCGACTCCCGCTGCCGCAGTGCCAGCACCAGCAGCCCCAGTTGCTCCGCCTCCATCGGTGCCTAAGCCCTGATATGGAGAGCCGACGACTCGTCGGCAAAGAAGATTGGGAATGCCG
>CAXNGR010000646.1:0-3358 GCA_964201265.1 Verrucomicrobiaceae bacterium | reverse complement strand
GTGTTCGACGAGGTCGGTGGCGTGAATGGTGCCGACGAGCAGCCATGGCAGGAAGAATCTCATGAGAACAACATTCGACCAATGATGACAGCCATTCCCATGCCAACGACATCAGCGGTGAGACCGGCGGCGAGGGCGTGGCGGATGCGGCGGATGCCGACGCTGCCAAAATAGACGGCGAGGACGTAGAACGTGGTCTCGGTGGAGCCGTACATGATGGCGGCGGTGTATTTGAGCAGCTCGCTGCTTTCAGGTCGCAGCAGGATGTCATTGAGCACGCCGAGCGAGCCGGAGCCGGTCAGCGGCCGCATCAGGGCCATGGGCAGCAGCTCGACGGGGAAGCCGATGAAGCCGAGCACGGGCCGCAGCAGGTATTCGAGTAGCAGCAGCATGCCGGAGCTATTGAAAACGGCCAGCGCGGCCAGCATCGCTACAAGGAAGGGCATGATGCGCGTGGCCACGGCAAAGCCCTCCTTCGCGCCTTCGACGAATTCCTCATAAACTTTCACGCCCTTCGCCATGCCGACTCCAAGGGTGATGACGAGCACGATGGGGATGGCGAGGCCGGAGCCGCCATTCATGAAGCGCTTCCACGCGGGTTCGATTTGCGGCACTTCAGCGGCAGCCGGGCTTTGCGTGGCTTTGGCGACGGGTGAGGCCTTCTGCTTGGCTTTTTCGACGATCTGGCTGAGTCCGGTGGCTTTCAAGACGCTTTCACGGGCCGTGGCAGGCATGAACTCGAGCACAGCGCACGAACCGAAGATGACGAACAGGGCGATGAGCCAGAAGCGGCGCTTTGGCGTGATTTTTTCAGATGCAGGCGCGGTTTGATCAGCTGCTGCGGTTGATTCCACGCTGTCATCGGGCTGAATGGCAAACATGGGTAGCTTGCCGTAAAGTTTGGCCGTGACCACCGCGGTGACGACGGTGCAGGCGGTAGCGAGGATGGTAGGGACGATGATCTGATGCGCGCCTTTGACCCCGGCGGCGTTGAGGTAGTTGATGGCCGTCATGGGCACAAGCGTGAACGCGGCGGTGTTCATGGCGAGGAAGGTCACCATGGCGTTGCTGGCGGTGTGCTTGTTCGGATTCAGCTCCTGAAGATGCGTCATGGCCTTGAGGCCGAGCGGCGTGGCGCTGTTGCCGAGGCCGAGCATATTGGCGGCCAGGTTCATGATCATCGCGCTCATAGCGGGATGATCGCGTGGCACGTCGGGAAAGAGGCGGCGCATGATGGGCGAGAGGGCGCGGGCGGCCAACTCCAGCAGCCCGGCTTTTTCCATGACGCGCATGACGCCGAGCCAGAAAATCATCAATCCGGCCAGCGGCAGGGCGATGTCCATGACCGCCGCTTTCGACTTGGAGAGGATGGCGGCGACGATGCCACCTTCACCGGAGACATTGCCGAGGAGTGCAGCGGCGCACATGCCGGTGAGGAGGAGAAAGGCCCAGATGTAGTTCAGCATGTGGCGGAAAATTGTGACAAGAGTGTAGCCAGAGACGGCGGCAATGCGTAATCGTTCCCGCGCCAGCCTCAAGCGCCTTCTGTCGTCCGTTTTTCTCCCCTCATGATTTGTCCTATCCAGCTTGCCAGCCGCCTCAGCGGCCTCAGCACGCACGTCATCCGCATCTGGGAGCGACGTTACGGGGCGCTCAGCCCTACACGCACTGACACCAACCGCCGCATGTACTGTGATGAGGCGATCAAGCGCCTCAAACTCCTGCGTGAGCTGACAGAACACGGTCACCGTATCGGAGGAGTGGCCAAGCTGCCGACGGAAGATTTGGAGATGCTGGTCAAAAAAACGACCCCTGAGATTGTCGCCACGCCCGCAGGCAGTCTGGAGACGGCAGAGCAGTATGTGGAAGCGGCCATTGAAGCTGCAAAAAAATATGATTCTGACGCCCTGCGTCGGGTGCTGCTCCAGTCGCGGTTTCAATTGGGTCAGAGAGGCATGCTGCATCAGGTGATCTGCCCGCTGATCATGAAAATCGGAGAAAGCTGGCAGCATGGCAACTTGCGCCCCAGCCATGAGCACATCGCCACGGCGGTGATTCGCGAACTATTGCTCACGCCTGTGCCCGGCAGCCAGGTGGCCATGAACGCCCCGGAACTCATCGTCGCCACTCCTGCAGGAGAGATTCATGAACTCGGTGCCATGATCGTGGCCGCCACGGCGCGTGATCTCGGCTGGAAGGTGACTTACATGGGGCCAAATCTGCCGGTGGAGGAGATTGCAGCCTGTGCGCTCGCTCGCCACGCGGCTGCCGTGGCTCTGAGCGTGGTTTATCCTGAAGGATGCCCCGTCATTCAGGAAAAGCTGCGCCGCATGCGCGACCTGCTGCCGCCCACCATGGCCTTGATCGTTGGCGGTCGCGCTGCCGAGGGGTACAAGAAGAAGCTGCCAGATCTTGGCATCCACTGGGCCGGCTGTCTGCACGGGCTGGACGATGCGTTGTTGCAGATTCGGACATGACGCGGGTTGCACGGCGCGAGACGCCAATCTAGTCTGCCGACCATGCTTCTTTTCCGCACCACCCAAGGCATTGTCATTCAAAACGCAGGCACCTGGCATGCCGTCCCCGAAGCGAACTGGGACGCGCTGCTTGATGTCGCTAGTCTCGCCACTTATCTGGCTCAAATCGCCGCCACATCGCCTGCCATCGACGCGCCGGCCACTGAGAGCATCTTAGCTCCCATCGTCTCGCAGGAAGTCTGGGCCGCTGGCGTCACCTACTTCCGCAGCCGCACCGCCCGCATGGAGGAATCGAAAGACGCAGGCGGCGGCAGCTTCTACGATCGCGTTTACGCAGCCGAACGCCCCGAAATTTTCTTCAAGGCCACGCCGCAGCGTGTCGCGAACCCGAATCAGCCAATGCATCTGCGTGGCGACTCGAAATGGATGGTGCCCGAGCCGGAACTCACGCTCTGCATCAACTCACGCGGCGAAATCATCGGCTACACCGTCGGCAACGACCTTTCCTGCCGAGATATTGAAGGCGAAAATCCGCTCTACTTGCCGCAGGCGAAGTGTTTCAAGCTCTGCGCCGCCCTTGGCCCCGCGATCTTGATTCAAACCGAGCCACCCGCTCCCACGACCCGCATCCACCTGCAAATTGACCGCGCGGGTGTTCCCGCCTTTGAAGGCGAAACAACACTGGCCCAATTGAAGCGCACGCCGATTGAGCTCGCCGGATTCCTCTTCCGCGACAACACTTTCCCCACCGGCACCTTCCTCATGACCGGCACAGGAATCGTCCCCGGCGATGAATTCACGCTCCAGAGCGGCGACATCGTGAACATCACCATCGAAGGCATTGGCACACTCGTGAACCCGATGGCCTGATCCATCCTTCT
>CAXNGR010000645.1:0-3365 GCA_964201265.1 Verrucomicrobiaceae bacterium | reverse complement strand
GGCAAACTCATCCACGAAGCGGTCTGGAAGTATCTCTACACGCATCCGGTCGATCAAACCGGCTCGCCAACACCTGCTGACCCCGACTGTGTGAAGGATCAGCGCAAGTAATCCCGTTTCTCCACGCCTCCACCAACCCCACAATCTGCCTCTCATGTTCTTCTCGATTCGTTCCTTCTCTGTCGCCGCCGTTTTCAGTCTCGGCGCTGTTTTGAATGCCGCTGACAATCCTTTCGTGGGCCGCTGGGCGCTGACGATCCCCGGCGGTGGCGCTGGCTGGCTGGGCGTGGAGGAAAAAGACGGTGCTCTCAGCTCCAGCGTGCTCTGGGGCGGCGGCAGCGTGGTGCCGACGGCGGGCACGAAGGTCGATGGCGACACCTTGATCGTAACGCGTGAGCAGAAGAACAAGGAAGGCAAGCTGTCGGCCATCGAAACCATCACCGCGAAGATCGAAGGCGACGCGTTGAAGCTCACCACGGCGAAAAAGAACGCCGAGGGCAAAGAAATTGGCAAGCCTGCGGAGTTTGCCGGCAAACGCATCGCCGACATCCCGGCCAAGCCTGATCTCGCGAAGGTGAAGTTCGGCGATCCGATCCAGCTCATGAATGGCAAGGATCTCACCGGCTGGCGCTTGCTCAAAGAGGCCGACAACGGCTGGAGCGTCGTCGATGGCGTGCTGCAAAACCGCGTGGTGAAGGCCAAGGACAAGCATTTCGGCAATCTGCGCACCGACGCCGAGTTCGAGGACTTCAATCTGAAGACCGAAGTGCGCACGCAGGAAGGCAGCAACAGCGGTATCTATCTGCGCGGCATTTACGAGGTGCAGATCATGGAAAGCTTCGGCAAGCCGCTTGATTCGCACCACATGGGCGCGCTTTACAGCCGCATCACGCCAAGCGTGAACGCGGAGAAGCAGATCGGCGAGTGGCAGACGCTGGACATCACGTTGGTGGACCGCCACCTCACGGTGATCCTCAATGGCACCACGATCATCGACAACGCACCCGTGCTCGGCTGCACCGGCGGTGCAATGACCAGCGATGAGTTCAAACCCGGCCCACTTTACCTGCAAGGCGACCACACCAACGTGGATTACCGCAACATGGTGCTGCGTCCGGTGGTGAAGTAACTTCCATTCATTCTCAGTCGCATGACCTCACGCCTGGCCCTGCTGCTGCTTTGCCTGCCCATCGGCGGGCTTGCCGAGTCCCACTGGCCGCAGTTTCGCGGTGAAGGCGGGCTCGGCATCGGCACGGGAAAGCCGCCGGTGGAGTTCAGCTCGGAGAAAAACATGCGCTGGCAGGTCGAGGTGCCGCATGGGCATTCATCGCCCTGCCTTTGGGGAGACAAGATCGCGCTCACCGGACTCGATGGCGGCAAACTGGTCACGTTTTGCCTCAATCGTGCCGATGGGCGCGAACTCTGGCGGGTGGCGGCTCCGACCGAGAAGATCGAGGGCGCGCATCGCATCGGCAGTCCGGCCACGCCGACGTGCTGCACGGATGGCGAGCGTTTGATCGCGTATTTTGGTTCCTATGGCGTGCTGGCCTTTGATTGGAGCGGCAAGGAACTGTGGAAGAAGCCGCTGCCAGCGCCGGTGGTCGAGTTTGGCACTAGCGCTTCGCCGATCATCGCGGATGGGAAGGTCATCATCGTCGCCGACCAGGATGTGGGCAGTTACATGATCGCGCTGGATGTGAAAACGGGCACGGAAGCTTGGCGCGTGGACCGCAGCGAGTTCCGGCGCGGTTTTTCGACGCCGTTCATCTGGAAGCACGATGGCATGGAGGAACTCGTCGTGTGCGGATCATTGTGGGTGCGCAGTTATGATCTCAAAGACGGCAAGCTGCGCTGGTCGGCGCGCGGCATGGCGCGTGTGTCGAATGCCAGCCCTGTGGCAGCCGATGATGTGCTGCTCGTCTCAAGCTGGAACGTCGGCGGCGATGAAGATGACCGCGTGCTCATGGAGCCTCATGAAACCTTCGCTGCCGCGAATGATGCCGATAAAGACGGCCTGCTGACGTTGGCGGAGTTCCCGAAAGGGAAAATCAAAGACCGCTTCTCCCAGATCGATGCCGACAAAGACGGCAAGGTGACGAAGGCCGAGTATGAAGCCATGCGCGGCATGTTTGCCGATGCCGTGAACCAACTCTTCGCCATCAAGCCCGGTGGCAGCGGCGACATCACCGACACGCACGTCGTCTGGCAGGTGAACAAGCACCTGCCGTATGTTTCCTCGCCCATCGTGGCGAACGGCCGGGTCTTCACCCTGAAGAGCGGCGGCCTCGCCAGTGCCTACGACGCGAAAAGCGGCAGCCCCATTTACCAGGCTGAGCGCGTCGATGCCTCCGGCGATTACTACGCCTCCGCTGTCAGCGCCGACGGCCGCATCTACATCACATCACAACGCGGCACCGTCGTCGTGCTGGATGCGGCGAGCGACACACTGAAGGTACTGGCACGCAACGATCTCAAAGCCTCCGTCTTCGCCTCGCCCGCCATCGTGGACGGCGTGATCTACCTGCGCACCGACAAGCATCTTTACGCCTTTGGCGAATGATCAAAGGGGCTGAGGGCTTGGTTTGTCCGAGCCGTGAGATGGCGGCAGTTTATGCGATGAGTTGATCCACCACCTTCGCGCCCTGATTATCCGTGAGCGAGGCAGCGAGGCCGTTGCGCTTGTAGGTGAGCTTGCTGTGGTCGAGGCCGAAAAGCTTCAGCAGCGTGGCGTGATAATCGAAGTGCTTCACCTCGTCGATGACGGCCTTGTGGCCGAACTCGTCGGTTTCGCCATGGACGTAGCCTTTCTTGAAACCGCCACCGGCCACCCACATGCTGAAGCCGTAGGTGTTGTGATCGCGGCCCCATTTCTCGCGGCCCGCGTCGTTTTGCAGCACCGGCAGACGGCCCATCTCGCCACCCCAATGCACGACAGTGGTGTCGAGCAGACCGCGCTGTTTGAGATCGCTGATGAGCGCGGCGCTCGGTTGATCGGTCGCCTCGCAGTTCTTCGGCAGCGCGGTGATGAGCGAGCCGTGCTGATCCCACGACTGGCCCGCGTTCAGCACCTGCACATAGCGCACGCCGCGCTCGACGAGACGACGCGCGATGATGCAGCGGGTGGCGTAGTCCTTCGTGATCGGATTATCGACGCCGTAGAGCTTTTTGACGTGCTCCGGCTCCTTCGAGATGTCGAGCGCCTCTTTCGCGGCGGTCTGCATCTTCGCGGCGAGTTCGTAGCTGGAAATGCGCGCTTGCAGATCGAGTTCGCCGCGATGCTGCGAAAGATGATCTTCATTGAAGGCCTTCAGCAACGCGAGCTGACGCTCCTGCGGCGCACCGGCGAGTGACGCAGGCGGATCGAG
>CAXNGR010000644.1:0-3369 GCA_964201265.1 Verrucomicrobiaceae bacterium | reverse complement strand
GGCCAAGCTGGGTGATTTTGACCAGCGAAGGAGCTATGGACTCCGCGAGATCGGCGGTGGTTTTGAGCTTGGGCGGCGGTGCTTTGGATTTTGTCGCAGCGCAGAGATGGCCCACAGAACACACCGAAAACACGGAAAGAAGAAGGATGGAGTGCTTCATGGGTTGTAATGAAGATTGCGCAAGAGACGGGCGTTTGGGAGAGTCCACTATATGAGCATACGCCACGCCGCCTTTCTGTCATTCTTGTCCTTTACGTCCCTGACGGCTCTTGGGGAGGATTTTCCGAAGATCTACGACACCGAAAAAGGCGCTCCCATGTCTGCGGAGGAGGCTGCGGCCACCATGGAGCTGCCGCCGGGCTTCAAGTGCGTGGTCTTTGCCGCGGAGCCGGATGTGCGCCAGCCCATCGGCATCGCCTGGGATGCAAAGGGCCGCCTGTGGGTCGCGGAAAACTACACTTTTGCCGAAAATCCCATGCGCTGGGACACGAAGCTGCGCGACCGCGTCATCATCCTCGAAGACAAGGACGGCGATGGCAAACACGACGGCCGCAAGGTCTTCTGGGAAGGCGGCAGCTACCTCACCAGCGTGGAGACCGGCTACGGCGGCGTGTGGGTGCTGCACAACGGCACGCTCAGCTTCATCGCCGATCAAAACGGCGACGACACACCCGATGGCGAGCCCGAGGTGCTGCTCGATGGCTTCAACGTGAAGACCATCGGCCACAACATCGTCAACGGCCTGCGCTGGGGCCCCGATGGATGGCTTTACGGTCGCCACGGCATCACCGACACCTCCGCCGTCGGCGCACCCGGCACGCCGCTGGAAAAGCGCGTGAAGATCAACTGCGGCATCTGGCGCTACCATCCCACGCGAAAGGTCTTTGAAGTCGTCTGCCACGGCGGCACGAACTCCTGGGGCCACGATTGGAATGCGGAGGGCGAGCTCTTCTGGATCAACACCGTCATCGGCCACCTCTGGCACGGCATTCCCGGCGCCTACTACCGCCGCATGTTTGGCACGCACCTCAATCCGCACGTCTATGAGGTCATCGAGCAAACCGCCGACCACTTTCACTGGGACACGGGTGCCGAAACCTGGAGCGACATCCGCAAGCTCGGCGTCACCGGCAAGACCGACCAGCTCGGCGGCGGCCACGCCCATGTCGGCATGCTCATCTATCAAGGCGGCCTCTGGCCGGAGAAATACCACGGTGCCGTCCTCACCTGCAACCTGCACGGCAACCGCATCAACATGGACACTCTCCACCGCGAAGGCTGCGGCTACGTCGGCAAGCACGCGCCTGATTTCATGAAGGCCAAAGACAAATGGTTCCGTGGCATCGACCTCCTCACCGGCCCCGACGGCAACGTCTTCGTCGCCGACTGGAGCGACAGCGGCGAATGCCACGACAACGACGGCGTGCACCGCAGCAGCGGGCGGATTTACAAGATCGTGTATGGGGAGCCGAAGAAGGCGGAGCCGATCAACGTGGCGGCGATGAAGGATGAGGAGTTGGTGAAAATTTGTGAGAAGCCCAAAACCAACTCCTGGTGGCCAGTAATGGCCAAACGACTCTTGGGAGAGCGCCTCTTGCAGTCAAAACTCACGCTCCCGATGGGTGACGCACCGCGTGATTTCTGGTCTGCAGTAATTGATCTCAAAAAACGCTGTGATGAGTATGGCCGAACGGTGCCTTCGACCTTCTTCCTTGATTCACTGCACACCTATCTTGGAGAATTGAAACCGTCTTGGAGCACTCCTCCTACCAAAGAAGAGCTACAAGGCAGGGACATCTTTGTTCAGATCGCCAGCTCTCAGGTTGAGAACCTCAATTTCGGTTTCGTCCGCCTCCATTTAGCCTCCGCGCTCCAGCGTCTCCCGCTCTCCACCCGCTTCCCCATCGCCAACGCGTTGGCGAAGCATGAGGAGGACGCCAACGACCGGCAGCAGCCGCTCATGATCTGGTATGGCATCGAGCCGGCGGTGGCGGCGGAGCCGATGAAGGGCGTGGAGCTCATCCGCGAGGCGAAAATCCCCACCGTGCGCCGCCTCGTCGCCCGCCGCATCGCCGAGATGATCGAGGACAAGCCCGAGGCCGTCGATGCGCTCGTAGCGCTGATGACGGAGCGTGCGGACGTTCGCGAGGATGTGCTCGCGGGCATGGCGGCGGGATTGGATGGGTTTAGCAGCGCGAAGAAGCCGAAGGGGTGGGATGCATTCAGTAGCTTGGCTCTCCAGAGCCGAGACCCGAACGTCCCCCAAACTCCCGGCTCTGGAGAGCCGGGCTACGTCCAGACGCTTTCCGTCGTCTTCGGCAGCGGTCGGGCGACGGATGAACTCATCGCCATCGTCAAAAACGCGGATGGCGATGCGAATGCCCGCCTGAACGCCTTCAAGAGTCTCACCCGCAGTGCGAAACCGGAACTGCTCACGGTCATTCGCGCGCAGATGAATGACAAGGTGCTCGGCACGGTCTCACGCAGTGCTTTGGCGGCTTACGATGATCCCAGCATCCCGAAACAGCTCCTCGGCACATGGCCAGTGCGCAGCGAGGAGCAGCAGGCCGCCACGGTGGCCACGCTGACCTCACGCGCCAATTATGCGAAAGAACTGCTCGAAGCGGTGAAGGCCAAGAAGGTGCCTGCGGCAGCGATTTCGCCCTTCCAAGCGCGCCAGATTCGCAATCTCGGCGATGAATCCCTCTCGAAGCTGCTCACCGAAGCCTGGGGCGAGATCCGCGACACACCGGAGGCCAAAAAAGCCGAGTTCGCCAAGTGGGAAGGGATTTTGAAGCCCGAAGCGCTGGCGAAGGCCGACAAGTCCAAGGGGCGCATGATCTTCACCGCCGCGTGCAGTGCTTGTCACAAGATGTACGGCCAGGGTGGAGCCATCGGCCCCGAACTCACCGGCAGTGACCGCCGCAATCTGAAATACCTCCTCGAAAACATCCTCGACCCGAACGCCGTCGTCCCCGCTGACTTCCGCGTGAGTGTGTTTCAGCTCAAAGACGGCCGCACGATCAGCGGCGTGATCCCGGAGCAGACCGAGCGCACCCTGACCATCCAAACACCCGCCGAGCGGCTCATCATCGAACGCACGCAGATCGTGAAGCAGAACCAACTGACGCAAAGTTTGATGCCGGAAGGTCTGCTGACGGCGTTGGGGGAGGAAAATGTGATCAACCTCATCGCTTACCTCATGGGTGACGGACAGGTAGAGATGCCGAAATGAGATTCACCACAGAGGGCACGGAGGAACACAGAGGTTTGAGTTTTTGAACTCTGTGCTTCTCTGTGATCTCTGTGGTTTAACCTCTTCATTTTCTCATGACATCCCTTTTCGACTGGATCGCCGCCGCACGCCCG
>CAXNGR010000643.1:0-3372 GCA_964201265.1 Verrucomicrobiaceae bacterium | reverse complement strand
TCGATCTGACCACGCATGAAATCCTGCGGATGGATTGCAACGGCTACGGTTGACTCATGACATGAGCTGGCGTGCAGGCACTCAACTCTTCTGGGATTTCTGGCCCAAGATTCAGCAGTCCATTCCCGATCCCGAGCATCGCGCCGAGTTCACTCGCGGACTGCAGACCTTGTTCTTGGAGAACGACGCCGATCCTGGCGATTTCCTCCACCGCGATGCCGAAATCGACCGCTTCATGAGCGAGGTCAATCCTGAGCGCTGACGCGGCTCAAGAGACATCACCCGATCCGTCCCACGCTCACAAACACCAGCGTCGGCTTTCCATCCTCGCGGGCTTGCGGCAAATCGACGCGGAATTCGAGCTGCCAGTCGTTGAGTTCTTCGGGATCGACGAGGACTTGGTTCACACGCCAGCTTTGGCCGTCCTCGCTCGGCTCCACATAGGTGTGGCGGCCGTTGCGGGCTTCGTTGTCGAGGCGGATGCGATCGTGGTCGGCGTAGTAATCGTCCAACTCCGGCAGAGTGATCCTGCCGTTCACGAGCTGTTGCATGTAGCGGAATATTTCCGTGCGGATGAGTGCGGTGAATTCACGCTTGTTGCGTGTGATGTCAGGAGCTTCTGCGGGCTTTTCTTCGACCTCGTCGGGTTTGTAGTTCGGATCCCGCAGCTTCTCCCATTCATCAAGCAGGCTGGAATCTGTGCCTCTCAGCACTCCAGCAATCCACGCCTCCATCTCCTGCACCGCCTCGTTCTTGAACGTGTCGGGAACGGTCTGAGCCAGCACCTTGTGGACGCTGGAGAGATGCCGCAGCAGCACGCCCTCGGCGCGGTGGAGGTCGTAGTCCTGGATGTAGTCGGCGAAGCTGCGGAAGTTCTCGAACATCTCCCGGGCGATGCTCTTGGGCCGGATGTTCTCCTGCCCTACCCACGGATGCGCTTCGCTGAAGGCATTGAAGGTGTTATAGATGAAGTCGCGGCAGGGTTTGGGATATTCCAGCTCCTCCAGCTTGGCGATGCGTTCCTCATAAGGCACACCTTCGTTTTTCATCGCCGCCATGGCTTCGTCCTTCACTTTGCTGAGCTGACGACGCAGAATGACGTCCGGGTTTTCGAGGATGGATTCGCACAGCGTCAGCACATCCGCCGCGTAGGTGGCGGAGGCGGGATCGATCAGCGCCAGCGTGTCGATGAGATACAGCGAGAGCGTGTAATTCAGCGAAAAGTCGTCCTGCAGCTCCACATTGAGCCGCAGCTTGGTGCCATCGGCTCCGCGTTTGGAAGGCGGAATGACTTCCACGATCTTCCGCTGCACCAGCGCTCGAAAAAGCTGCCACGCCCGCTTTTCGTGCTGGGTCTTGGCGTTCGTCGTTTCATGCGAATCGGTGATGAGTTGACGCATCGCGGCGCAGGCATCGCCTTGGCGACTCAGCACCTGGAGCAGCATGCCGTGTGAAACTTGAAAACGCGACACCAGCGGCTCCGGCGAGGCAGATTGGAGCTTTTTGAAGGTGTCCTCATTCCAGCCCACAAAACCTTCCGGTGGCTTCTTCTTGACCATCTTGCGCAGCTTCTTCACGTCGCCCGCGGCCTTGGCTTCCATCTTGGCGTTTTCGATGATGTGCTCCGGTGCCTGGCACACGACATAGCCCACATCATCATAGCCGCGACGCCCCGCACGACCGGTGATCTGGTGAAAGTCACGCGCCGTGAGCGTGGCGACCTTTTCGCCGCTGTATTTGCTGAGTCTCGTGAGCAGCACCGTGCGGATCGGCACGTTCACACCGACGCCGAGCGTGTCCGTGCCGCAGATGACCTTCAGCAGGCCACGTTGCGCCAGTTTTTCAACCAGCACGCGATACTTCGGCAGCAAACCGGCATGATGAATGCCCACGCCATGGCTGAGGTATTTTTTCACCTCCTTGCCATACGGACTAGTGAACTTCGCCCCGGCCATCAGCTCCTTGATGGAGGCCTTTTCGGCTGAGGAGCAGAAATTCAAGCTCATGAGGTCCTGCGCCGCTTGAGCGGCCTCATTCTGCGTGAAGTGAACGAGATAGACCGGCGCTTTGTTGGCCTCCACCAGCTCTTCCAGCGTCACATCGACGCCTGTTTGCACATAGCTGAACTCCAGCGGCACCGGACGCTCATACGACGCCACAATGGTCGTCTCCGCTTTCGTCAACTGAGTCAGTCCCTCTTTGAAGAAAGCCGATCCACCCATCGTGGCCGACATCAGCAGGAAACGCGACTGGCTCATCGTCAGCAGCGGCACCTGCCAGGCCACGCCGCGCTCTTTGTCCGAGTAGTAATGAAACTCGTCCATGATCCCCTCGAGGAACGGAGCCTCCGCGCCATCGCGAAGGGCGTAATTGGCGAGAATCTCCGCCGTGCAGCAAAGGATCGGTGCCTTGCGATTCACCGTCGCATCGCCCGTGGCCATGCCGACGTTGTCGGGACCAAAATCGCGACATAGCGCCAGGAACTTCTCATTCACCAGCGCCTTGATCGGGCAGGTGTACACGGATCGTCGTCCCTTCGCCAGCGAGCGGAAGTGCATCGCCAATGCCACCAACGATTTCCCCGATCCAGTGGGTGTGTTGAGGATGACATTGCGATCATCAAACAGCTCCAAAATCGCCTCCTCCTGCGCTGGGTAGAGTTCCAGCTTCTTCTCCGCTACATAATCAAGAAATGCCGCCAGCAGCTCGTCATTCGAGCAGTCAGCGGATTTCGGAAGTCGGCGTAGCAGCGGGTGGTCGGCCATGGGCAACCATCCATCGCACAGCAATCAGGTCGTGCGAGCCTTCGTCTGGAGAAATGCTGACGGGAAGCGATCCGATGCGGTGAGGCTCAAACGCCGCACCCAAGGATTGACCTTGGGCGACAATTTTGCTGCCATAGGCTCATGGGCACCTCTGGAAACCTCATTTGCGCAGGAGAGGCTTTCGCCGGGCTCATTGATGAGCCATGTAGAAGGCATGAAACACTACCGCACGACCCAGCGAGGAGGAGGGCTTTTCAGAGCCATCGAGCACGAGCAGGCCGTCGCCGCCAAGACCACCGGCCTCCTCAAGCTACGTGAGCTTATCCCTTGGGAGAGCTTCCGCCCGCTGCTCGAAGAACCGAAGCCCCTGGAGGGGCTAAGATAGACTGCCGACAGGCAGCCCGAAGGGCGAAGGAGCCGTGGGGCGGCGACGGAGTCAACTCACCGGCTACGCGACTCGCGACTGGAGCAAAGGCGGCAAGCCGCCCTTCGACCCCGTGCTCATGCTCAAAGTGCTCGTGCTGCAAAAGTTCCACGGGCTCAGCGACGACGCCACTGAGGAGCAAATCTTTGAGTGCACGAGCTTTAAAAGCTTCCTCGGCCTGCG
>CAXNGR010000642.1:0-3375 GCA_964201265.1 Verrucomicrobiaceae bacterium | reverse complement strand
CTCGACGAGCACTTTGGCCTCGCGGACGGCCTTGGCCATCGAGTCAGTCTTTTCGTCGAGTTTCAGCAGTTTGACCTTTGCGATGCTTTGATCCGCCAAAGTGACCTCCACGGCCTCTCCGAGGCTCAAATCGACCACGCGGAGCGCGGGCGTGAGCGTTGGTGCGGGCATGTCAGCGCGAGCAACGAGTGTGAGAAACTCGAAGACTAGAGCGAGGCAGAGAAATGGCTTCATCTGCCGACTACGGTCACCGCAGCGGTGCTATTTCGCGTTGTGACATGTCCACGACGATAGGTCTCGCTTCTCGTTGGCAAGGATGCTTCGATTGAGGCGTTGTTTGATGCAACTCATGCCCTTCCACACACGTCGCCAGATTTTGCAGCAAGCCGGAGCCGGTTTCGGCTCGCTGGCGTTGCAGTCGCTGCTCGGTGCCGATGGCTTGTTGTCATCAACGAATCCTCTGGCTCCGCGCGCGCCGCATTTCGCGCCGAAGGCGAAGTCGGTGATCTTCCTGTTCATGTATGGCGGGCCGTCGCATGTGGATTTACTGGATCCGAAGCCGGAGCTGGAGAAATGGCACGGTAAGGCCATCCCGGTGTGGAAGCCGGAGGACGCGTTCATGGGTCGGAAGACGAAAAACGTCGCCATGAAGAGCTATTACCGCTTTGCGAAGCACGGGCAGTCCGGCATCGACATGGCGGAGACTTTTCCGAATCTGGCGCGGCATGCCGACGACCTGTGCGTGATCCGCAGCATGCACGCGGAGAGCAACAATCACGGCCCCGCGATCTTCCAGATGAACACGGGCTTCATCCTGCCCGGCCGGCCGTGCATGGGTTCGTGGGTGACGTATGGCCTCGGTTCCGAAAGCGAAAATCTGCCCGCGTTTGTCGTGCTGCTGGATCATCATGGCGCGCCGGTGAACGGCGCTCTCAACTGGTCGAACGGCTTCATGCCTGCCTCGTATCAAGGCGTGCCCTTCCGCAGCAGCGGCGAGCCGATCGCGTATCTGACTCCGCCCCAGAACGTGTCGCAAAGTCAGCAGCGGGCGCGGCTGGATCTGCTGAAGCAATGGAACACCGAGTTCGCCGCCGCGAATCCTGCAGAGACGCAGCTCGCCGCCCGCATCAATACCTACGAGCTGGCTTATCGCATGCAGATGAGCGCCAGCGAATGCACGGACCTCAGTCGTGAGCCGGAGAGCGTGCGAAAAATGTACGGGCTCGATAACAAGGTCACCGCGCACTTTGGCAAGAACTGCCTGTTGGCGCGTCGCCTCGTCGAACGCGGCGTGCGTTTTGTGCAGGTGTACAGTGGCGGTAATGAAGGCCCGAAGGCCTGGGACGCGCATGATGATCTGAAAAAGAACCACGACCTCCACTGCGCCGAAACTGACGGCCCCATCGCCGCGCTGCTCGATGATTTGAAGATCAGCGGCATGCTGGATAGCACGCTCGTCGTGTGGGGCGGCGAGTTCGGGCGTTCGCCCGTTGCCGAGAACGGCAAGGGCCGTGACCATCATCCCAAAGGCTTCACCATGTGGATGGCCGGCGGCGGCATCAAAGGTGGTCAGATTTACGGGGCGACGGATGAGTTTGGCTACAGCGCCATCGAGAGCAAAGTCTCCGTGCCGGATCTGCATGCGACGATGCTGCATCAACTCGGCTTGGATCACGAACAGCTCACCTATCGCTTCACCGGACGAGATTTTCGCCTCACAGACGTGAGTGGTGAGGTGGTGAAGGCGCTGCTGGCGTAAATCGAGGTGTCTGCTAATGAAGAAGGCATGCCATCACCTTCAGACATCGTTCTCACCTCGCTTATTGGCGACGCCCTCACTCTCGGCCCGCACTGGATGTATGATCAGGAGGAGATTGCGGCTAAATTGGGCAGGGTAGATCGCTTTCATGCACCGATGACATCGTATCACCCAGGGAAAGCAGCGGGGGAGTTCACGCACTATGGCGATCAGACGATGGTGTTGCTGCGTTCAATCCAGAAGGCTGAGAAATTCGATCTGACGCAGTTTGCTGCCGACTGGCGGGCGTATTGGGAGGCTCCTGAGACGATTTCGTATCGCGATGGTGCCACGAAGGCGACGCTGGCGAATTTGCAGGCTGGGATGCCGGTGGAGAAGGCGGCATCGAGTTCGCATGATCTCGCAGGCGCGGGACGCATCGCTCCGTTGTTTCTGCTGAAGTGGGAAAATGATGAGGCGCTGGTGGCAGCAGCGCGTGCGGTGACGGGATTCACGCACGGCGATCCGGCTGTGGTCGATGCGGCGGAGTTTTTCGCGCGTGTGGTGCTGGGGGTTCAGCGCGGGGCGGAAATTCCGGCGGCTTTGAATGAAGCGGCCTCAAGTCACGCGAAGTGGGTCGCGGCGGGCCGTGAATCGAGTGCTTCAGCGGCGAGTGATGCGGAGGCATTGATGCGCCACGGCTTGTCTTGTGACATTGGGAAGGGATTTCCGGCGGTGTGCCATCTGCTATTCCGTCATCCCGAAGATGCGGTGGCGGGCTTGATCGCGAATGCGAGCGCTGGCGGGGATAGCGCGGCGCGTGGAACGATCCTGGGAATGGTTTATGGTGCGCGGTTTGGAGTTTCCGAGCTGCCGGTGGAGTGGATGAGCGAGCTGAAGGCGCGGCAGGAGATCACGGCACTGCTGGGGTAGGCGGTGATGGACGGAACAACGTCTGTATCTCCCTGCTTGAACTCACTTCTTGCCGACGTATCAGCCGACCATGGCCTGGAGATTCGACAAAATGGTGATTCGTGGCGAGATCGACAACACCGTGCGCGGGAATGTGACCGGCGTGCTCTGGCTGCTCGGACGTGAGCAGCCGATGACGCTTGATCTCGTGGGCGATGCGTGGCCGGACCTTGCCGGGTGCAAGCTGACTTTTGAAAACCCCAACCCCATGCCGCAGCCGCAATACGACGAGGGGCTAGCGATGATCCAAACCGGCTCCGTGGGTGACATCACCGCGTCTCAGAAGCTCAAGAAGCTGCTGGTCCCCGAAGAAGTCTGGATGAAGGCGCTGGAGGAGAGACGTTTCCATGAGGTGCCCTGGGTGCTCTCCAATTCGCTCTACCTGGAGTGGTTCAGTGACCGCAACGGTCGCATCGTCATCCAGACCACCGACTATGTGCTCCATGTCTCCGAGCGTCAGTGGGAGCTGGACGCGGATGAGCAGGCCGCCCAGCAGGCCATCAATGAGGAGAACATGCGCGCCTTCATGGAAGATGCCGCGCGTGCGCTCGGCGGCGAGGATCTGGCGGATGAAGCCGAGGATGGCTCCAAACCGCATTGATCCATTGGGCCGCAAGGGGCGGGTTTGGAGAGCGTTTGGGCATCATGCGCACGCTATTGCCCTT
>CAXNGR010000641.1:0-3377 GCA_964201265.1 Verrucomicrobiaceae bacterium | reverse complement strand
CTTGAAGCCCCCGAAGGCTTGCTGGCGATGCTGCACAAACCGGTGGGTTATGCCTGCACACACAGCACGGATGAGGGGCCGAATATTTATGAGCTGCTGCCCTCCCACTGGCCGGACCGCAATCCGGTGGTGACGAGCGTGGGCCGCCTGGACAAGGATACAAGCGGGCTGCTGCTCATGACGGACATCGGCGGCCTCGTGCATCGCTTCACCTCTCCGAAAGCGGAGGTGGAGAAGGTTTATGTGGCTGAACTCGACCGTGAGCTTGAGCCGCAGCTCGTGGAAATCTTCGCCAAAGGTGATCTCCTGCTGCGTGGCGAGGAAAAGCCATGCCTCCCGGCCAAGTTGGAGATTGTTTCGTCAAAGACTGCCCGTCTCACGATCACCGAGGGGCGCTATCATCAAGTGCGCCGCATGTTTGCCAGCCAGGGCTGGCATGTGGAGAAGCTGCACCGCGAGCGCTTTGGCCCGCATGTGCTCGGTGATCTGCCGGAAGGCGAGTGGCGGATGATTCCGGTGGATCAAGCGTCACGTTGAAGACATTCATCAAGAAGAAGGCTGCTCCCGTGAAGAAGCAGCCTTGATCCATTTCAACGCCAACTGCGCCCGCCAAAACCACGAGGGCCGCAAGATGGCGGCGGGGGGGCGCAGTGGGAGCTGAAGCGTGGCGAATACGAGCGGAAGCCGCTGTGTCCGTAGTTGTGTACAGGGTAAACCACGGGTCGTGGATAAAAGCCAGGGCTGTACACAGGCGCGTGGCGGGGTGCGCCCCAGGTCAGTGGATCGTCATAGACGTAGCAGGAGGAGAGACCGGTGGCGAGAAGGAGCGCACCGACAGCGGTGAGGAGTTTCCGTTTCATAGGTGCGCGATTCGACGACCGTCTTGAGCGTCTATTCAGAGAAAGTTGCGCGGTGGGTGAAGCACGGCATGATCGCCCCACGCATGACCGCCGAATCCGTCACACCCGCCCTCTTGTTCACCCTCAGCCCTGAGGAGGCGCGGGTGCTAGGATGCTTGGTGGAGAAGGAAATCACGCTGCCGGATTACTACCCGATGACGCTGAACGCGCTGGTCACGGCCTGCAATCAGACGACCAACCGCGAACCCATCGTGCGCTACGACGAACGCACGGTGCTGCGGGCCTTGGAGTCGATGAAATCCCACGGCTATGTGTTTGAAGTGAACATCGTGGGCGGTCGCGCGGTGAAATACCGCCACAATCTCAAAGGCCGCCTGCCGGGCCTGGAGCGTCCGCACATGGCGCTGCTTTGCATGCTGCTTCTGCGGGGAGCGCAGACCGCCGGAGAGCTGCGGCAGCGCACGGAGCGCCTCTACACCTTTGAGGACATGCCGAGCGTGGAGAACACACTGGCGGAATTGATCGGCTACAAGGAAGGGCCCCTCGTGCAATGCCTGCCCGCAGGCCCAGGGCAGCGTGTGGCACAGTTCATGCACCTGTTCTGCGGCGAGGTGGCAGGCACGCCTGCTGCGACGATGGTTTCAAGCCCAGTGGAGGTTTCCAGTGCGAATGAAAGTTCTTCAGATGCTGACTGGCGGGCCAGGATGGAGGCGGAAATCACGCTGCTGAAGGCGCAGGTGAGCCGGCTGCAAAATTTGATCGGCGCGGTGAAGTAGTGATCCGCAGCTTTCGCTATTCCAGCCGCTTCAGGCTGCCGATGCGGTAAGCGCCCCCGAGCAGGCGCATGTTGTCTCGCTCAGCATTGAAGGTATCGAGGTGGAGGATGTGCGGGAAGTCGTCAAGCTCGATGACGTGCCACGTCTCCTTGGCGCTTTTGAAGGCCTCGGCGAGGTCGTTGAGGTCGTTGATGACCTTGCCGTTGACCTTGTTCACCACCTGGCCGCCGAGCTTGTCGTAACCCTGGGCACCAGGCGTCGGAAGCACGAGACTCAGGAAGACGAGCTTCTTGCGGCCTTCCTCCTCGTATTTTTCAGGGTCGGTGGCGATGCGTGCCAGGCGCAGGATGGCCCCGCTGCGCTGTTCCTCGCCAAAGGCATCCAGATAAGGCCGTGACAGCTCCTGGAAGAGCAACCCGCCCATGAGCACGTAGCGCGGCCCTTGATCAAAGAGATACGGCAGCACGAGGTGGTCCTCGGGCTTTTTGCGGGCGAGCGTTCCATTCAGCGTCACTTCCTTGCCTTCGCGGATGACTTTGATCTCCACTTTGTCGCCCACATAAGCGCGTCCGCGCACGAGATGTCCGGCGCTGAGGGCACCGTACTGCGGGTCTTTGTAGTCGCCGCGAGAGTCGATGGTGAAACCGTTGATGGAGACCAAGATGTCTCCCTTTTTCATGCCAGCCTGCTCTGCGGAGGCACCTTTGACCACCGCGCTGATCAGCACGCCGGGTTCGTTGGGCTTGAGACCCAAAAACTCTCGGAATTGCTCGTCCTGCGTGGCCTGCAACTCCATGCCGAGGCCTGGAAAGCCTTCGTAGCTGCCATCGGCCACGTCTTTGAGGAAGTGCTCGATGATGGGCGCGGGAAGAATGGTGGTGACCTGGTTTTTCGAATCGTAGCTCAGTAGCAACCCGGCGAGCTTGTTTCCCTTCACCACGGGGAGCGTGAAGCTGTTTGCCTCGCTACGAATGATGCCAGTGGCTTCATAGACGAGGAAACCCGAGCCTTCGACGATGTAGCGGCGTGACATCACCTTGCTGATGTTCAGCGGGCTTTCGATCAACTCGCCCACTCGGCCGGTTTGAAGAATGGTGACCGCGTCACCGATGCGGGCACTAGCGTCGATGCTCATGGGCTTCAACCCAGCAAAGAACGCTTTCTGTTTGTCCGAAGGCGGAGACTCCAGCAGCGCGAGATTGGCCTCGTAATCGACCGCAACGACCTTCGCGGGGATTTTCTGGCCGCTCTCCGGCAGTTCGAGCTCCAGGTAAGTCGCGTCCGCTGCCATCTGGGCGGTGACGAGCACACGATTGCCTGCCAAAACCACGCCAAGGCCACGACGACCGCTGGGGGATTCCTTCTGCCAGGGCAGATGCAGATTGTACGACTGCGAGGTGGCGTTCACCTTCACCAACGAGCTGTTTTGCACGACAGGCTGCGCCGCGGCGCCTGCAGGAACAATGACTCGTCTCTTTTTCGGAGCGGCCGGACCGGGAGCTTGGGCGTGCAGACAGGTGGCGCTGGTGGCGAGAAGGAGGAAGGACGTGAATAGCTTCATGAGGTCGTCTTGGCGAAAGGTTTCAGGACAGGTCGTCGGATTCACTCCTCACCGACAAAGGAGTCTCCCTGGATGTTGTAGGTCTGCATGATGCGCGGATGCGCGGCCTCGGCGAGCTCACGCTTCAGCACCAGTGGTCGGCTTTTTTCCAGCAGGCGGATTTCGATGAACGCCTGATCT
>CAXNGR010000640.1:0-3377 GCA_964201265.1 Verrucomicrobiaceae bacterium | reverse complement strand
AGCTGGGCCATGAGGTCGTGGCCGCTGCTGGTGCGGTAGATGGATTCGCCACTGTCGGCAAACACGCGCTCGATCTGTTTGTCGAGTTCGTCGCGGTCGGTGAGGATGAGGACGCGCGCCTTGGCCCGGTTCTCCAAAATCCATTTCGCCAGCAGCACCATGACGATGCTTTTGCCGCTGCCCTGAGTATTCCAAATGATGCCACCCTTCAACGCGGTGACGTGCTGCTGCGATGCCTTGATGCAAAAATACTGGTGCACCCGTGGCAGCTTCTTCACCCCGCCGTCGAAGAGCACGAAGTCGTGCATGAGTTCGATGAGCCGGTCCTTCCGGCACATTTTCAGGAGGTATTTATCGAGCTTGAAGCGCGTGTTGTCCCCCTCGTCTTCCTTCCACCGGAGGAAATACTTCTCCTCGGTTTTGATCGAACCGTAGCGGAGTCCCTCGGAATCGTTGCCGGCGATCACGATCTGCACCGTCGCGAAAAACCACTCGTTGAACTCCTTTTGCTGGTTGGAGAGGAGTTGGCGGATGCCGTCGCCGATGGAGGTGTGGCTGTTCTTCAGTTCGATCACGCCAACCGCCATGCCGTTGACGTAGAGCACGAGGTCGGGCCGGCGCTCGTGGTGGCCGCGGAGCGTGACTTCCTCCGCGAGAGCGAAGTCGTTTTCCTCCGGCCGCTCCCAATTGATGAGGTGCACCGTCTCAGTGGCCTGGCCCGCCTCGGTCTTCACCGCTACGCCGTAGCGCAGGAGGCTGTAGACCGCCTTGTTGTTGTCGTAGAGGCTGCGGTGGGGATTGTTTGCCTCGATGCTCAGGCGGTGCAGCGCGCGGCTGATGTGCTCGGCGCTGTAGCCGGCCCCGGTCAGGTAGTCGGTGAGCGTGCCTTCCTCGATGTTGGAGTTGTGCGGCTGATCAGCGCGGTCGCCGAGGTAGCGGTAGCCGAGTTCATCGCGGAACAGGGCGATGACCCGGTCCTGCGTGGCTCGCTCTGGTTTGCCGACGGTGCTCATGTTATGAGTGGGGTCTTGAAGTGTTCGTGAATGGCGCGGACCGTCGGCAATTGGCCGGGATCGGTCACGAGGAACTGACGCTCGCGGGCTTGCTCGACCTCACGCCAGACATTGCCCCACCCGGCAATGTGTGAGGTTCCCTTCCGATATTGGGGTCCACTGAGCCAACCGCCGATCACAGTCATCTCGCCTACGGCTACGGTCGGATGGCCGGACCGCTGGAGTTGCTTGAGCAGGACCGCGGGAGAGGAGTCGTCAGGCAAAGGTACGCCCCCCCGCGATGTAAACGCATAGACCAAGCCGTCGTCCCACAAAACCAAGGGCCCCGCGAGGAGTCTCACCCGCTCCCGGTTGAGCACCGCACCGGCGAGACGCAGACAATCGAAGTCCAGCGCGGAGGTGTCGTTCATCTTGGCTTCCGCTACCGCCTGCTTCAACGCCGTCATCGTGTCTTGAGTATCCGTAACGGCTACCTTCAAGCGACCAATCTCGGCGAGCAGCGAGGCGCGGTCGTCAAGCGTGCGCTCGATCAGCGCATCCAAGTCCTTGATTTCATTCAATTCTTTGAACCTAAACTCCCTCAGTTGGTTCAGCAGGTTTTGACGGATTTGCTTGAGCATGGCTTCGCCGGTTTTCTTCGCACCGCGAATGTCGCCGGCTTTGATCCAGCCCATTGCGAAATGCCCGCTGATCATCGAGCCTTCCCAAAACTGAGTGCGGACGTCGACCCCCACCGCCTCGCAGAAGTCCCTCCATCCTTTCAATTTGTGGGGATGTGATTCCGTGTGAACTTCAAGATCATGTTGGCTCGCGGTCGATACGAGTCGTTCAAATTCGTCCACTAGTGACTTAAGCCAATCTTCCCATTCATCAGGCTGATCATCACCCTTGCAGACCAAGACCCGACCGTGGCGGAGGTCACCGATAGACGGAAATTCCGCTTCTTCGCTCATACCAGTCGCGTTCTCCCGGTGAGGAGTTCCTGCATCATGGCCTGCTTGAGGGCGCGGGTTTTCTCCCGCCGCTGCTCCAGCACCGCCAGCTCCCCGTCCATCTCCGTCAGCACCTCGGCGATGGCGATTTGTTCGGGGTGGGAGGGCATGGAGAAGGTGAAGTTCTTCATGTCACTCCCATAGAGGTGATAGACCGTGCTGCCGGTTACAAGTTGAAGCACCTGCGTTTCCTCGTAGCGAATGACGAGACTCAAGAAAGGGCCGTGGACGCGATTTGCGTCTGAACGGATCACGAGAATGTCCCCGCCGAGGATTACACCATCGACTCTGACGCAACTGGCTTTGGCCAAGCCTCTGGGTGTTACGTCAGACGTGGGCATCAGCACGTCGTTCGCGACCGAGCGAAACACGCCTTCTGATGTGTCGGTCCGGCTGAAAATCTCCCCGATAGTCTCGGGGTAACGTGTGAAAAGCTCGCCGTAGTGAATGCATGGCTCTGCGCCTGATTCACTGAGCGCACTTTTCGGCAGCCCTTTACCTTTGTAGAAAGCGGCGACATTCCCCAGCCGCTTCACCTCCCACTCGCCGTGGAAGCCGGGGAGGCGGGTTTGGCCGGTGAGGAGTTGCTGCATGGCGGCCTGTTTGAGGTCCCGCTTCTTGGCGATGAGCCGGTCCAGCCCGCCCAGCAGCCCATCCACATCGCTCAACGCCGTCGCGATGGCGCGTTGTTCGGGGAGGGGTGGAAGCGCCGTCTGGATTTTTTGAACCGTCAGCAAACTCATCCCAGCCTTTGCGCCAGTGTCCGTTGCTGCTCGGAAGAGCTTCTGTGGTTTTTCCGATGCGAGAAAGTAGCTCACAAACCTCCCGCTCGTTTTTGAGGAGTCAAAACGCACGAGTGCGATGTGTTGATTGATGTAGGCGGGCGAAGGCACGCTTGCATCGACGTATCCCGCGATTCCGATGTCGGCGGTGATTGAAATCAGAAGGTCGTGCTCGTTTAGTTGTGTGCGAACACCTTCTCGTGCTTCTGGTGGCAGTTTGACGAATTTGCAGTCCGTGAGGTCGAGGTAGATACTTCCGCGCGAAAGATTCGTGATGCGGACGAACAGGTCGCCTCGTTCAGAATAGTAGGACGCCCAACCGCGTGACCCACTTGTCACGAAAGGCTTCAAGTCGCCAAGCTGGACCACGTCCCACTCCTCCGGAATGACGCCGACCTCAGTCTGTTTGTAGCCCGGTTTCACTTCCATACCGCCCCCATCTTTTTGAGGTGTCCGTCCACGCGAGCGGCGAGCGTCGCGACTTCGTCGGTGAGCTGCGGCAGCGGGGTGGCGTAGCGTTCGGCGAGCTGGCGGATGCGGCCGGTGAGGGTAGACGAGACGCGGTCCAGCTCGCCCTGCACGGCGGCGGC
>CAXNGR010000639.1:0-3377 GCA_964201265.1 Verrucomicrobiaceae bacterium | reverse complement strand
AGGCTTGCGCTGAAACGCCTTTCTCGTGGCCAGCGCGTCACTTGCGAGACCCGCCACGCGCATGACGGACTCGTGGTAGTCCCGCTCCGTGGCATCAAAAGCGGGGAGGATTTTCTTCAAGGTGCGGTCCACCTGGATCTCGCGCTCGGTCAGCAGCTCCTGCAGCACGGTGGTCTTGCGGCGTGCGTTTTGTACGGCCACGGCGAAATGCTCCCGCATGTGATCCAGAATCTGCCGCGCCAGCCGCACGGTGCCTGCCAGCTTGTTCAGACGCGCCGTGTGGTGTGACACGATGCCGGAGATGTGCTGCTGCAGCGCGTCGAAACCGCTGTCCTTCAGCAGACGATCATGATCAATGCCCGCGTTGCGCGCCAGGAAGGCTTTTTTCGCCGAAACCGGGAACAGCGGAAAATCTCGTCCAAAACGCTGCCGCGTGAGCTGTCCCATGTAGTCGGTAATGACGTGAATCTCTTCCGGGCTGCGCAGATCGCACTGCTGTAGCACAAAGACGACGTGCCTCATCCATTCGCGATGCACTTTTTCGAGGAACTGCCACGCGGACGCGCCCCACGGGTTCATCGCGGAGAACACAAAGATCACGAGATCGGCGATGGGCACGAAGCGCTCGGTGATCTGCTGGTGCTCGTTCTCGATGGAGTTCGTTCCCGGCGTGTCCACGATGTGGAAATCGCGCAAGAAATCGACCGGGGCTTGAACTTCATCGAGCGTCGGTGTCACCGGCACGATCTGATGCTCTTGGCCGTGCTTGAAGAAGAGAATCTTGTCCGTGGTGGGCATCACGCCTGTCGTGGAGAAGTCCTGGCCGAACAGCGCATTGAGGAAGCTCGACTTGCCCACGTTCACCTCGCCCACGACGACGAAAACGAACGGCTCCTTCAGGCTGGCGATGAGATTATCGATGATCGCCGCCGACTCGGTGTCCCCGCCGGTTTCACGCAAGGCGGCAGCCAGGGCCAAAAGGTCCGTGCCGATTCGTGAACGCAGCTCAAAATAGTCATCGCCGATCATGGGGGTTGCCCAAAGTGCCGCTGGGGAGTGGCATCGCAACCCTGGAGCACGGGATTTGTCCGCCAGGAGGCCAGGATTGATGAAATGACGAGGGTGCTTGGACGCTTTGTAAGCTGCGCACCATCATGAAAACCTTTTTCTGCCTTTTGCTGTTCTCCGTCGCCACTTTCGCTGCGAAGCCCAATGTCGTCTTCATCTTCGTCGATAACTTCGGCAATGGTGATCTTGGCTGCTTTGGCTCCAAACTGCACCGCACGCCGAATGTGGACCGGCTGGCGGCGGAAGGGACGAAGTTCACGAGCTTTTATGTGGCCAGCGGCGTTTGCACGCCGAGCCGGGCGGCGCTCATGACGGGCTGCTATCCCCGCCGTGTGAACATGCAGGCCAGCGCCACGGGCGGCGCGGTTTTGCAGCCGGTGGCGCAGAAAGGGCTGAATCCGTCCGAGCTGACCATCGCGGAGGTTTTGAAAGGCGCGGGCTATGCGACGATGTGCATCGGCAAATGGCATCTCGGCGATCAGCCGGAGTTTCTGCCCACGCGGCAGGGATTCGACGAGTTTTTCGGCATTCCTTACAGTGATGACATGACGAAGGACAAAAAGCCGGACGCGTGGCCGGAGCTGCCGCTGATGCGCGGTGAAAAAGTCATCGAGGCACCAGCGGACCGCGATCATCTCGTGAAACGCTGCACGGAGGAGGCGATCCGCTTTATCGAGGCGCATCAAACAGGGCCGTTTTTCCTCTACCTGCCGCACACCATGCCCGGTTCGACGCAGCACCCGTTTTCGAGTGAAAAGTTTCGCGGTAAGAGCGCCAATGGCGAGTACGGCGACTCAGTGGAGGAACTCGACTGGAGCACGGGCGAGATCATGGCCGCGCTGAAGCGTCTGAAGCTCGAAGAAAACACCTTGGTCGTCTGGACTTCTGACAACGGCGCGGCCAGACGCAATCCGCTGCAAGGCAGCAACGCGCCTTATCGCGGTTGGGGCTACGACACCTCCGAAGGCGCGATGCGCATGCCCTGCGTGATGCGCTGGCCGGGAAAAATCACCGCCGGAGCCGTGAATGACGCGCTCTGCTCCACCATGGACATGCTGCCCACTTTCGCAGCGCTGGCAGAAACCAAGCCGCCACAGCACAAGATCGACGGGCATGACATTCGCCCGATTCTGTTCGATGCGGCAGGCACGCAATCGCCTTGGGATGATGACGGCTTCTTCTTTTACCGCATGGAGCAGCTTCAAGCCGTGCGGGCGGGCGATTGGAAGCTGTATCTGCCGCTGGAGGGCAGATTCGCCAATCTTCAGCGCAAGCCTGAGCCAGCGAAGCTCGCGCTTTACGATGTGCGGCATGACGTGGGCGAGGAACGCGAAGTTTCCGCGCAGCATCCTGAGATTGTGGCGAAATTGACGGCGCTGGCGGAGAAAGCCCGTGCTGATCTCGGCGATGTGGATCGTCCAGGCAGCGGCCAGCGTGAAGCAGGTTTCATCGAGAAGCCGATGCCGCTCTTGCCTTGAGACCCATCGCCTGCTGTGTTGGCGCATGACCCGTGGCAACCGCTCGCTCATTCTGCTGACCCTCGTCATCTTGGCGGGCATCATCGTGCCGTTTGTGATCTGGGGCGCGTGGTTTGACTCGGTGCTGAGCCTGGTGGGCGCGCGGAAGTGGATGGAAGGCTACGGCTCGTGGGCCTGGGCGGCGGGGATCGCGCTGCTAGTCTCGGACATCGTGCTGCCGGTGCCCTCGACCGTCGTCATGTCGGCCTTGGGCTGGATGTATGGGTGGTGGGTCGGTGGTTTGATCTGCGCGGCGGGCTCGATGTTGTCTGGCATCATCGCTTATGCGGCCTGTCGCTGGCTGGGGCGTGGAGCAGCGCTGTATCTTGCCGGGGAAGAGGGTTTACGACGCGGCGAGGAGATCTTTGAGAAGCGCGGCGGCTGGCTGGTGGCTTTGTCACGCTGGATGCCGGTGCTGCCGGAGGCGGTGGCCTGTCTCGCCGGCCTTTCGCGCATGCGGCGGCGTGTTTTTTTGCCAGCGCTGGCCTGCGGCTCGGTGCCCACGGGATTTGCGTTCGCGGCCATCGGTCATCTCGGCCACAGCGAACCGGGCTGGGCCATCGCGCTGAGCGGACTCGTGCCTGTGTTGCTCTGGGTAGCAGCGGCGCGAGTTTTGAAACGCTAACGCATCTCCTGCAAACCGGCAGCCTGGGCGGCGGCGCGAGCATGCTTTTGCATCTCACGACGTGCAAGCCACAACGCGACCGGAACCCAAACGGCGGCAGCAACCATTCCGAGGACGCCGATCACGAGCAGGTGCCGCGTGGTCATCATCAAGCTGGCGATGACGAA
>CAXNGR010000638.1:0-3380 GCA_964201265.1 Verrucomicrobiaceae bacterium | reverse complement strand
GGTCCGCACCACCCACCGCCGCATGGCGATGAGCGTGGTCGTGAAGGTCCGCCGCCTGACCGTGACCAGCGGGGCGTTTGATTCGGCTAGCTGACTCTCGAATTTGATGCGGCCTGGGCCTCCGGGCCGCATTTTTTGTCTTGGGAAGGTGAACCTGCTGTCTCGCAGGTTGTGTTTGTCGAAACGATCTCCATAATCGCTCCCGACACTCCCTGATGAGCCTGCCAGACAAGTCCGCCAGCACCCAAGGCACGATCCCCCCCATAGGGAGGGGTGCAAAGTCATCCTGGTGGTCGCTGGAGCGCTGGGCGCGGCTGCTGGATGGCAATCCGGAGGTTTCCGCCGCATCTGCCGCCACCGCTAACACGATGCTGCCGGTGTTGATCGAGGTTTTTGCCGCGTTCAGTCAACTGGACGGCAGCATTGAGGAAGAGGAAGTCGAATCCAGCCTCGGCTACCTGCGCTACGATTATCCTGAGGCGATTTACGCCGACATGCGCCGTCTCTACTTTGAGGCGCTGCAGCATCCGCAGGATCTCACGCAGCGGGCGAAGGAACTCGGCCAGAAGCTCACTCAAGAGCAGAAAATCCTGCTCGGTGTGCAGCTCTATCTGCTGATCTCCCGCTCGCAGCAGAATCAGCGGCAGATGGTGGAGTTCTACCTCTTCATGACGAACCTGGGCATCGCCGCCCAGGCCATCGACATCGTTTATCAGCTCAACGCAGGGGACAAACCACCGGAGGAGGGTTTTGCCTCGAAGGGAATGCAGCCGCTGGACACGCTGCGCATTGGCTCGTCAAAGAACTGTGATGTGCTGCTGCGCTCGCTGTCTGCTGACTGCTCTGTGGTGGCGTTTCGCTTCCAGAATCTCGTGCTGCTCAAAAACACCGGCAGCATCTCGATACTTGTGCGTAGCCGCCGCCAGCCGCCGGGTGAGTTTTCGCGCCTTTATCCAGGCGAACGCGTGGTGCTGGAGGATGTCACGCTCGACTACAACGACCTCGTTTCCTACTTCAACGCCAAGAAGACGCTCTCCGGCACGCAGATTTACCTCACGCTTTCCGAGAATGGAAACGCGGAGATCGCCCCGCAGCGTGCGCGTGGTACGAACCTGCGCCTCACTTTTGGTCTCGGTGTCACGGTGGAGGCGCTGCGCACAACGCAGGCCACACTCAATGGTGTGGTGCTGAGCAGTGGCACCGTGGTGGAGGCGTCCATTGAGGACAGCCTCATCGCCCATGGCGAGGTAGAGATCTCGCTGCGTGATTTGCGTGTGCGTGCGCAGGAGTTTGGCGGCCAGTTCCGCCTGGAAGGCAGCCGCAATACCTATCTGGTCTCCAACAAGCCTGATTTGCTCGATGAGGGCGACATTTTGCTCTCCGAGGACACCGATGGCGAAATTTTGCTGCGCATTGAGTGCAACTACGCGCAGAAAACCGGCACGCTTGAGGTCCTGCGTTCCTCCCGTCCGCTGTACATCGGACAGATTCCGGTTCGTGACCGCATTTCACTCAATGATGGAGACACGATCACGCTCGGCGAGGGGCAGTATCTGCGCTGCCATTTTTCCGACCGCATCATTGAGGAGGAGCGCAACACGATCCGCCAGATCGAGGTCCGTGAGCTGAGCCACCGCTTCGACGGTCGTGACACTGCGCAGGACGGGGTGAGCTTCATCGCCCGTCGTGGCGAGATGATCTGCGTCATGGGGCCGAGCGGCTGCGGCAAAAGCACGCTGCTGCGCATCCTCGGCGGCCAGCTCAAGCCGCGTGGTGGGGAGGTTCTCATGAACGGCCTGCCGCTCTACGGCAACCTGAAGAATCTCACGCCCTACATCGCCTACATCCCGCAAGAGGACGCCTTTGACCCGCTGCTGAAGGTGCAGGAGAACCTCGACTTCTCCGTGGCGGTGCGTTGCCCGCATTTGAAGTCGGAGGAACGGCGCAAACGCGTGGATGCCAAGCTGGCGGAACTCGGCCTAGCTGATCTGCGCAAGCGTCTGGCGGGCACACCGCAGCAGAAATTCCTCAGCGGTGGCGAGCGCAAGCGCCTCAACGCTGGCCTCGACATGATCGGAATCTCTGACGTGTATTTGTTCGATGAGCCGACCTCCGGTCTCTCGTCAAAAGACAGCGAGCATGTGCTGGAGATCATCCGAAGCCTAGCGCGCAACAAGATCGTGCTTACCTCGATCCATCAGCCGAGTTCAAGACTACTGGCGATGTTCGATAAGGCGCTGCTGCTCGACAAAGGCGGCAAGATGGCCTTCTTTGGCACGCCGCAGGGCATGCTGGAGTATTTCTGGCGGGTTTATCACACTGAAACGGGCCATGCGGGCGACGCAGACGCGAAAGTGCCGGACAATCTCACGCCGGACTTCGTCTTCGACGTGCTGGAGACGCCGCTGCGAGACATCAGCGGTGACATCATTCATGAGCGCAGCGCCGACGGCCATCTGGTGGCTGCGCGTCGCTTCCCGCCAAATTTCTGGCGGGATGCTTATCAGCGGCACCTCATCATGGAAAGCATGGCGAAGCAGCAGCTCGCTCCCGGCAGCACGAATGTCATCGCTAGGCCAAAACGGGATGAAAGCCAGAGCGCCAGCCGCATGAGGCAGGCACCGAAGCCGCCGAAGCACACGTTCCGCGAGGAAGGCATCTTGTTTGCCACGCTGCTCAAACGAGCCTTCCTCAGCAAGCTGCGCAGCCGCACCAATTTGCTCACCACGCTGCTGGAGGCTCCGGTGCTGGCTTGGCTGATCGCCAGCGTGCTGAAATACTCCGAGGAGGCGAACTATACCTTTGCCACGGCCTTCCACATCCCGACGTACCTCTTCATGAGCCTCGTCGTGGCGATGTTCTTGGGACTGACGAACAGCGCTGACGAGATCATCCGTGACCGCCATACGCTGAACCGTGAG
Source organism: Verrucomicrobiaceae bacterium (assembly GCA_964201265.1). Taxonomy (GTDB): domain Bacteria; phylum Verrucomicrobiota; class Verrucomicrobiia; order Verrucomicrobiales; family Verrucomicrobiaceae; genus Prosthecobacter. The sequence continues at coordinate 459 of CAXNGR010000638.1, read as the reverse complement.
CGCAATCACAACCTGCGCACCTTTTACTACCTCTCTGGCAAGATCATCTCCCTTTCCACCTTCGCGTTGGCCCAGTGTGTGATCTATCTGCTGATCGGTAACTGGGTGCTCGAGATACGCGATATGTTCCTGATTCACCTCTGGTGGATGTTCCTCACCGCACTGACTGGCGTCTGCCTCGGCCTGTTTATTTCCAGCATCGTCACCGACAACCGCACCGCAGTGAATGCTATCCCGCTCATTTTGATCCCGCAGATCATTCTCGGCGGAGCCTTGATCAAATACGAGGAGATGAACAAGAACCTCGATTTAGTCTATTCTGTGGGCCGCTGGCTCAAAAAGGCCGGCAACGACGAGGATGCCGCGAGCAAGCTCAAGGTGCCCTTCATCTGCCAGTTCATGCCGCTGCGCTGGTCGTATGAGGGGGTCATCATTGCCCAATCCAAACTCAATCCGCTC
>CAXNGR010000637.1:0-3384 GCA_964201265.1 Verrucomicrobiaceae bacterium | reverse complement strand
CGTAGGCCGTCGCGGGTGTGCTTTTCGTCATCGACGATGAGTACAGTGGCTTGGTCGTCCATAGAGTGAAGGAATGGCACAGTTTGCAGGAAATGACGAATGTCGAATTTCAGAATGACGAATGAATCATGGACTCGGCGTGATGAATCCCGGCGTGCATGTTCGGAAAAGAAAAATAGTTGACCGATCATCTAGTCGCATTAATTCTCCGCCGCTCAGCATTACCAAAACGAACATGGGACGCACCTCCACCGCCAAAGACCGCCTCGTCGAAGCCATGATGGAACTGATTTGGACCGGAAGCTATGGCAGCACCTCGGTGGATCAGATTTGCGAAAGGGCAGGGGTCAAAAAGGGCAGTTTTTACCACTTCTTTGAGTCTAAAACCGAGCTGGCACTCACTTCTATCGAACACGGCTGGACGGAGCATCGCAAAGAGCTGGATCAGATCTTTTCGCCAGTGGTGCCGCCAGTCGAGCGCATCCTGAATTGCTTTCGCAATTTCCGGCAGGAGCAGGAAGATCTGCTCAAGAAGCATGGCCGCGTGCTCGGCTGCCCGATCCATTCGCTCGGCGCGGAGGTCAGCACGGTGGATGAGCGCCTCCGCGACAAATTGCAGGAAATTCTGGGCCAGTTCATCCGCTATTACGAGAGCGCCATTCGAGATGCGCAGGCGCAGGGCAGCATCGTCACGCATGATGCGATAGCCCTGGCACGAATCGTGTTTGCCTACAGCGAGGGGTTGCTGCTTCACGCCCGCATGTGGAACGACCTCAGCCGCCTGGACGAGTTCGAGTCTGGGGCCAAGAACATCCTCGGCGTCAAAGCCTGAAGCATCATTTTTCGCTTTCAAATTAACCAACTGGTCAACTTTCCCACCCCAAAACCAACGCGCCCCGTGAAACCTCAAAGCCTCCTTCCTCTCCTGCTGCTCCTCGCCGCCTGTGGCAAACCGCCTGAGGGCGGTCACGGTGGTGGTCAGATGCCTCCGGCACCGGTGACGCTCGCACCGGTCGAACAGAAAGAACTCGTCGAGTGGGAGGAGTTCACGGGGCGCGTCGAGCCGGTGGAGATGGTCGATTTGAAGCCCCGCGTGTCCGGTTACATCACCGAAGTGCATTTCCAAGCCGGGGCGCTGGTGAAAAAGGGCGATGTGCTGTTCACCATCGATCAACGACCGTTCGAAACCAAACTGCGTGCTGCGAAGGCCGAGGTGCAGCGTGCCGAGGCGAACGCGCAGGCAATGAAGCGCGAGTTTGACCGCGTCTCATCTCTTTTGGCGGCCAAAGCCATCGCCCCTGAGCAGGCGGAGATGCGTGAGTCGATGAATTTGCAGGCTCAGGCTGGACTTGAAGCCGCCAAGGCCGCTGAGCATAGCGCCGAGATCGAATTCGAGCACAGTTCTGTCAAAGCGCCGATCTCCGGCCGCATCAGCCGCGCGATCACGACCACGGGGAACTACGTCACCGCCGGCACGACGCTCCTCACGACCATCGTCACCGTCGATCCGGTCTATGTTTATGCCGACATCGACGAAAACAGCCTCCTCAAGCTCCAGGCGCTGCAACGCGACAAGAAGACCTTCACCAATGGCGACGGTCGCATGCCGGTGGAGCTCCAGCTCTCCAACGAGCAGAGCTTCCCGCACAAAGGCCACGTCGAGTCCTTCGACAACCGCCTCGACGCCGGCACCGGCAGTATGGTGCTCCGCGCTGAATTTCCAAATGCCGACGGCATGCTCACACCGGGCCTGTTTGCACGTGTCCGCCTCCCGATGACTGCGAAGTATTCCGCGCTGCTCGTGGATGAAAAAAGTATCCTGACCGACCAGGCGAACAAGTTTGTGCTCGGCGTGGATGAATCCAAAACGCCGGTGATGTCGGTCTATAAGCCGGTGGTGATCGGCCCGAGCATCGACGGCAAGCGCATCATCCGCAGCGGTCTTAAAATCGGCGACAAGATCATCGTGAACGGCCAGGCGCGTCTGCCGCAGCCTGGAATGCCCGTCGCGCCGACTGATGCACCTCCAGCCAAGGAAACGGCGGCCAAGTAGTCGCGAAGCGCCCTAACCCCCACCCGCTTCATGAACATTTCCCGTTTCTTCATCACCCGCCCGATCTTCGCGGGCGTGCTGTCGCTGCTGATTTTCATCCTCGGTGCGATCTCGCTCTTTCAACTCCCCATTTCGGAGTATCCCGAGGTTGCACCACCGACGGTGATCGTCACGGCGACGTATCCCGGTGCAAATCCAAAGACCATCGCCGAGACGGTTGACTCGCCGATTGAGCAGATCCTCAACGGCATCGAGAACATGCTCTACATGTCCTCGCAGAGCACCGCGAACGGCGTGATGACGCTGACGGTCACGTTCAAGCTCGGCACGGACATTGACCTTGCGCAGGTGCAGGTGCAGAACCGCGTCTCGCAGGTGCTGCCGAAGTTGCCGGAGGAAGTGAGGCGCTTTGGTGTGACCACCGTGAAGTCCTCGCCTGACCTCACGATGGTGGTTCATATCCTTTCGCCGAATGACCGCTATGACGAGCTTTACCTGCGCAACTACGCCACGCTCAATGTGAAGGACGAACTCGCACGCCTGCCCGGCGTCGGCCAGGTGCAGCTTTTTGGCGGTGGCGAATACGCCATGCGCGTGTGGATCGATCCCGACAAGGCCGCTGCGCGCGGTTTGACCTCCTCCGATGTCGTCAATGCCATCCGCGAGCAGAATGTGCAGGTCGCCGCTGGTGCCATCGGTCAGCAGCCAGTGAAAGGCGAGGTGGCCTTTGAACTCACGGTGAACGCCAAGGGCCGTCTCGTCAGCGAGCAGGAGTTTGAGAAAATCATCGTCAAAGTCGGCGAGCATGGTGAAAAACTGCGGCTCAAGGATGTCGCCCGATTGGAACTCGGCTCCAGCGAGTACGCGCTGCGCAGCTTGTTGAACAACAAGCGCGCGGTGGGCGTGCCCATCTTCCAGCTTCCCGGTGCCAACGCGCTGTCACTCTCGCAGGGCGTGCGCGCGAAGATGGAAGAGTTGAAGAAAAAATTCCCTGAAGGCGTGGACTACGCCATCGCCTATGACCCGACGGTGTTCGTGAAAAAATCCATCGACGCCGTCATTCACACCCTCATTGAGGCGATCCTGCTCGTCGTGCTTGTGGTGGTGATCTTCCTGCAAACTTGGCGTGCTTCCATCATCCCGCTGGCGGCCGTGCCGGTGTCGCTGATCGGCACCTTTGCCGTGATGCACGCGCTCGGCTTCTCCATCAACAATCTCTCGCTGTTCGGTCTCGTCTTAGCCATCGGCATCGTTGTGGATGATGCCATCGTGGTGGTCGAAAACGTCGAGCGCAACATCCGCAACGGCCTGAGTCCCATCGAAGCAACGAA
>CAXNGR010000636.1:0-3385 GCA_964201265.1 Verrucomicrobiaceae bacterium | reverse complement strand
GCCAGCGCGGCCAGAATCGGCTGCGTGTGCAGATGATCCGGCGTGGCCACGGCCATCACGTCGAGATCGGGGAAGGCGTCCAGAATATCGTTCCAAGGTTCATCGCCGTAAAACGCCTTCGGCTCGTGTCCGGTGATGTCCTTGAAGGCTGCGGCGGCTTTTTGCGCTGACTTCTCACTGCGTGTCGCCACGGCGACGAGATCAAACTTCACCGGAGCGAGTTCCCGCGAGAATTTGTCCAACCCGACACGCGCAAGCTGCCCAGCGATGCCGAAGCGCTGTAAATCCGCGTAAGCACGCGCGTGAACATCTCCGCCGAACATGCCGGCGCCGACAAGGGCGATCTTGATGGTGGGTTCCATGGTTGGATCATGGAAGGCGGACACGATCTCAGCGCAAGCCGTCATGCTGATACCTGAGTGCCGATTTTCGGTATGTTTGAGGACAAGAAAAAACGCGGGAGCCTTTCGACTCCCGCGTTTGGATGGTTCTCGATGAGAGAGGCCGGGCTTATTCAGCGGCAGCGGCTGTCTTTTTCGCCGCAGCTTTTTTCTTGGCAGGGGCCTTTTTCTTCGGCGCAGCAACTTCTTCAGCGACGGGTTCGGCCACGACTTCGGCGGCGGGCGCCTCGGCGGTTTTCGGTACATAGGCATCGACCCACTCGATGTAAGCCATCGGGGCGGAGTCGCTGCGGCGCTGGCCGAGCTTGGTGATGCGGGTGTAGCCACCGACGCGGTCTTTGGAGGCGACGGCGATCTCTTCGAACAGCTTCTTCACCACGTCTTTATGACGGAGGGAGGAGAGGGCGGTGCGGCGGGCGTGCAGCGTGCCGCGCTTGCCGAGGGTGACGAGCTTCTCCGCGTAGGGGCGGAGGGCTTTGGCCTTGGCGAGCGTGGTGCGGATGCGCCGGTGCTCGATGAGCGAGCAGGTGAGATTCATGAGCAGCGCGTCGCGGTGATCCTGCTTGCGCTGAAGTTTGACGATTTTTCTTCCGTGTTTCATGTCCTGATTAAGTCTTGGCTTCCTGTGATTTGATTATTCGTCCTCGTCGTCGGCGTCGGGGAGGTGGCTGTCCACCAGCTTGGTGAAGTCGAGGGAGTCGGCTTCTTCATCGTCGTCGCTGATCATGCTGCTGCGGGCAAGGAGGGAGACACCGCCAGGGGTGGCCTCAAGCAGCGCGGGATCGAACTTCATGCCGAGAGACAGGCCAAGCTCGGCGAGCTTTTCCTTGATCTCGGTGAGGGACTTCTTGCCGAAGTTGCGGTAGCGGAGCATCTCGCCCTCTGTCTTCATGGCCAACTGGCCGACGGAGGTGATGTTCGCGTTGTTCAGGCAGTTGGCGGCGCGGACGGAGAGCTCGATTTCGTTGACGCTCATGTTCAGGAGCTTGCGCAGCTCGCTGTTTTCCTCGCTCTGGGCTTCCGGGGCGGCCTCGAACTCGACGGCCTTGTCGTCGTAATTGACGAACACGTCGAGGTGGTGGCGCAGGATGGCGGCGGATTGGAGCAGGGCGTCGTGAGGGGTCACGCGGCCGTCGGTCCAGATGTCGAGCACCAGCTTGTCATAGTCGGTGTTCTGGCCGACGCGGGTGTTTTCCACGGCGTACTTTACACGGGTGACCGGGCTGTAGATGGAGTCGATCGGAATGACGCCAATCGGGGTGTCAGGGCGCTTGTTTTCTTCCCAGGTGGAGAAACCACGGCCAACACGCACTTCGAACTCGCACTCGAACTTTGTTTTGCGGTCGAGTGTGCAGATGATCTGGTCACGGTTGATGACCTCATAGTGGTTGTCTTCCTTGATGTCGCCAGCGGTGACGGGGCCTTCTTTGTCGGCAAAAATGGAGAGGAGGCGTGGCTCCTTGGCGTCGCTGTGGTGCTTGAAGCGGACTTTCTTGAGGTTCAGGATGATCTGAACCACGTCTTCAAGCACGCCGGGTAGCGTGGTGAACTCGTGTTCCGCGCCGCGGATTTTCACGGAAGTGATGGAGGCACCTTCCAGGGAGGAAAGGAGGACGCGGCGGAGGGAGTTGCCAATGGTGTGGCCGTATCCCTTGTCGAAAGGTTCGGCGACGAACTGGGCGTAGGTGTCGGTTGCCGTGGCCTCGTTTTTGACAAGGCGGCTGGGCATCTCGAATCGAGCAAGACGTACTGACATGATGTGTGTGATATGGCCGGGTTACCTCCGGGCGAGAATCCTGCGCATCTCAAAGAGAGGCAGGCACGGAGACCAACGGCGAATTGAGGGGCGGAACTCGCGAGGGGCGGGGATAATGCAGGTCGAAACCGGGAATGCAACCGGGATTTTGCGGCCTGGGGGAGGCTGACAAAACGGGGCGGGGGACGCGTGTGGCGGCCCGGCGAAGCGCATCGTGCCGCTTGTCAGCGGGCCTCGCCTCGCGCACAATCCGCCCCCACATGAGCGATCTGACGCCCGAACCTCCTGAAACTGAAAAGCCCAAGACACCGACCTCGCCGGAGGAAGTCACGCGCAAGCTGGAGGACTTCATCAAAAACACCCTCGGCGGTCAGGTTCTCTTCACCCGCGTCGAGGGCTCCGGTTTACGGTCGAAGAAGGACGGCGAAGATAAAGCCGAGGACGAGCCTGCTGAAGATGATGGAGCAGCCTTTGAGTTTCATTACAAGCCAGCGGACATCAAGGCGCACCTCGACCGCTTCGTGATCCGCCAGGATGAAGCCAAGAAGGTGCTCGCGACGGCGGTGTGTGATCACTACCACCACGCGCAGATGCTGCGTGAGGACCGCGAGTCCGACTCGACCGGCCCTCGCCTCGAATTTTCGAAGCAGAACGTCATCATCATCGGTCCCACTGGTGTAGGGAAGACCTACCTCGTCAAACACATCGCCGATCTCATTGGCGTGCCGTTTGTGAAGGCCGATGCGACGAAATTCAGCGAGACCGGCTACGTCGGCGCGGATGTGGATGATCTGGTGCGCGATCTCGTGGCGAAAGCGAACGGCGATATCGAGCTGGCCGAGCACGGCATCATTTACCTCGACGAGATCGACAAGCTGAGCAGCGGGCCGGAAAAACTGGGCCGCGATGTCAGCGGGCGCGGCGTGCAAACCACACTGCTGAAGCTGATGGAGGAGACCGAGGTGCCGCTCTACGCGCCGAACGACATCCGCAGCCAGATGCAGATGATGTTCGACACACGCAAAGGCCGCACCGGCCGCGAGGTGGTGAACACGCGTAACATCCTTTTCATCGTCAGCGGCGCGTTCAGCGGCCTCGACAAGATCATCGAGAAACGCACGAATCGGAAATCCATCGGCTTCGTCTCCGCCGACACGAAAACAACCGCCGCCGAGCATCTGTTCCGCGAATCGCGCACAAAGGACTTCATCGACTACGGCTTCGAGGC
>CAXNGR010000635.1:0-3392 GCA_964201265.1 Verrucomicrobiaceae bacterium | reverse complement strand
TTCTCGTCGGCTGCGTCATCTATCGCGGCATCCGCGAGAGCATGTGGCTGAACATCCTCTGCACCGTCATCGAGGCCAGCGGCCTGCTGTTCATCATCGCCGTCGGCGTGCGCTACTGGGGCAGCGTGGATTACTTTCAATCGCCTGGTGACACCGTGGAGGGCGGCGTCGGCTCCGGCATCACCTTTGCGCTCATCATGCAGGGCGCGGTGCTCACGTTTTACTCCTTCATCGGCTTCGAGGACATCCTCAACGTGAGTGAGGAAGTCAAAAATCCCGCCAAAAACGTCCCCTTCGGCCTAATAAGCGCGATGATCCTCGCCACCTGCATTTACATGGCCGTCGCCATCACCGCCGTGTCCGTCGTGCCCTGGCAGGAGCTGGCGAAAAGCGACGCCCCGCTCATGGAAGTGGCCCGCCGTGCCGCGCCGTGGTTCACCGGCATCAAGCCGGTCTATGGTGCCATCACCATCTTCGCCATCGGCAACACCGCGCTCTTAAACTACCTCATGGGATCACGCCTGCTCTACGGCATGAGCCGCCAGGGCCTGCTGCCCGCCGTGCTCGGCAGCGTGCATCCCGTGCGCAAAAGCCCGCACATCGCCGTCGTGGTGCTTTTTGGAATCGTCTCGCTGCTCATTCTCAGCGGCAGCGTGAAGCAGCTCGCCGAGTCCACCGTGCTGCTGCTGCTCATCGTGTTCACGGCGGTGAACATCTCCCTCGTCGTCCTCAAACTCCGTCCCGGCGAGCCACGCGGCGGATTCGAGCCGCCGCTCCTCGTTCCCATCTTCGGCGCACTCGTCTGCGCCATGCTCATCATCGTCCGCGTGGAAAGCGCCATCAGCAGCCCCGACCACGCCCAGCGCCCCGCCCCGCTGATCGCCGGAGCCATCATTTTGATCAGCGTGGCGCTGTACTTTGTGCTCAAGCCGAAGAATCCGGTGGTGGTTGAGGATTGAAGAACCGTCGTTCTGGCTCTAGTGCCAAAACACATGAGCCAGACCGCCAATCTCCACATCGCCTCCAACATCGCGTTGCCATCGCCGCGCTCAATGGTGGCTGAAATCGCTCCCACGGAGGCGCAGACGGCTTTCATCGCCGAATCACGTCGCGAGATCCGCGACATCCTCTTCGGCAAGGACTCGCGCTTCCTCGTCGTGCTCGGTCCGTGCTCGATTCACGATCCGGAGGCCGGTTTGGAGTATGCGCGAAAGCTCGCAGCGCTGGCACAGGAGCTCAAAGATCGGCTTTGCATCGTCATGCGCGTCTATTTTGAAAAACCGCGCACCACCGTCGGCTGGAAGGGCCTGATCATGGACCCGGAGCTCGACGGCACCTGCAACATCCCCGACGGCCTGCGCCTCGCACGAAAAATCCTGCGCGATGTGCTCGATCTCGGCCTGCCTACGGCCACGGAACTGCTCGATCCCATCACGCCGCAGTACATCGCCGATTTGATCTCGTGGAGCGCCATCGGAGCGCGCACGACGGAATCGCAGACGCATCGCCAGATGGCCTCCGGCCTCTCCATGCCGCTCGGGTTCAAGAACGGCACGTTCGGGCACATCGCGCCCGCCATTAATGCGATCAAAGCCGCGATGCAGCCGCAGACCTTCCTCGGCGTGAACGAGGACGGCGTGGCCTCCGCCGTGACCACCAGCGGCAATCCCGACTGCCACATCATCCTGCGCGGCGGTGAAAGCGGCCCCACCTACGGCGCGGACAATGTCATGGAGACCATCGACGGCCTCGAAACCGCAAAGCTCAAAACAGCGATCATGATCGACGCCAGCCACGGCAACTGCGCCAAGGACCATCGTCGCATGCCGGATGTCTTCCGCGAGATCGTGCGCCAGCGTGCCGCCGGGCAACGCGCCATCATCGGCGCGATGCTGGAGAGCAACCTCGTCGGCGGCAGCCAGAAATTCCCGCAGCCGCTCGACCAACTCACGCGCGGCCAGTCGATCACCGATGCCTGCATTGACTGGGACACAACAGCAGCGCTATTGCGCGAAGCGCATGCGACTCTGAAACCATGAACGACCTCGCCGAACGCATGCGCTCCGATCTGGAGGAGATCGGGCGCACCTGCATGCCCTTCGGCAAATACGGGCCGCAGCATTTTCCACCGAACGGCGTCCCCATTTACGACATCCCGGCGGAATACCTCGGCTGGTTCGCCAACAAAGCCGGATTTCCGAAGGGACGCCTCGGCGAGCTGCTGCGCATGGTGCATCAGATGAAGGCGGACGGCTCCGACCTCGTGTTCGATGTCTTCCGCAAGCGCCATGGCCGCACCGACTTCAAACCAGCAAAGCGGAAGTCGTGGAAGTTTGAGGAGTGACCTCGTTTACCCGCGAATCGGCGGCCCATACCATACGTAGCACATCAGATACACGATGATGCCGGTGACGGAGACGTAGAGCCAGACAGGCACGGTCCACTTCGCCATGCGCTTGTGTTTGTCGAAGCGATGCCGCACCGCCGGCACGACCGTCATGATGATCATCGGCAGGTTCAGGATGGCCAGCGGGATGTGCGTGAAGAGGATCGTGAAGTAGATCGGACGCGTGATGCCAGTGCCGGCAAACCTCACATGACCCACGTGATAGTGATAATAAAGATAGCAGCCGAGAAATGCCGTCGAAAACAACAGCGCGATCACCATGCTGACGATGTGCGGCTTCTTCTGGCCGATCTTGATCATCACCAGGCCGAGGATGATGTGCAGCAACGCGGCAGTGTTGAAGAGCGTGTAGAGCTTCGGAAGTTCGAGGACTGTCATGGTTTATTTCGCGTCAGCAGACTTGTAAGGGGTCTTTTTCTGCTCGTTGAGCAGGTAGCGCAGGTCTTTGCGCAGCTTTTCATCCCAGAACTTCGCGAACTCGGGATCGGGGTTCAAAATGTCGGCCAGACTGCGCACATGACCGACGTGGTCGATGACGGCGACGCGGAGGTCGTGGATGTATTTGTCATCGGGCGAGAGGCGATCTTTCTCCGGCATGTCCTGCACCGGGCGGAACTGCGCCTGGCTGGTCATGAATTTGCGCACGGCGTCTTTTTCGCCGTTGAGGAACCACCAATTGGCGTCATCCGCGATGCCAAGGCCGCTGGCGAACTTTTTCATCATCTCGGGCGTGTCATCGGCATCCAGCGTGAAGCTGAGGAAGTGCAGACCCGGCTCGCTGCCGAACTCCTCATGCAGCTTCTTCAATTTCGCGATCACCGCGGCGCAGCCACGCGGGCAGCGGGTGAAGACCCAGGAGATAACGAGCACCTTGCCCTTCAAATCCGCCAGATGAACTTTCTTGCCGCTGCACTCGGTGAGTTCGAGATCTTTTTCGAGGCGGCCGAGGATCGGCGGACGGTTCACGTCATTGTCGATGCGGGAG
>CAXNGR010000634.1:0-3405 GCA_964201265.1 Verrucomicrobiaceae bacterium | reverse complement strand
GAAGGTCACAGTCATCGACCAAGGCCGCCTGCCACATCCAGACGCCGCCTCCACGGACATCAGCAAAGTCGTGCGGATGGACTACGGCAAAGACGAGCAACACACCGCCATGGGCGAGCGCAGTCTCTCGTGCTGGCGGGCCTGGAACGCGAAATGGGGCGAGAAGCTGTATCATGAGGACGGTTTCCTCGTCATGTCGCGGAATGAAATGCAGCCTGGCGGCTTCGAGCACGACAGCCGTCAATTTCTCACCACACGCGGCCACAAGCTGCGCCGCACCTCCGCTGAAATGCTGCGAGATCTGCATCCTGCGTGGAATCACAGCGTCTATCGCGACGGTTATCTCAATCCCATCGGTGGCTGGGTTGAAAGCGGTCGTGTCATCGCCCGTCTTGCTGCCGAAGCACGCGCTGCGGGCATCGAGATCATTGAGGACGTGGCAGACCCTCGCCCGCAGTTCGACGGCACACGCTGCATCGGCATTGCCTCCAGCAACGGCATTCAATGGAAGGCAGACAACGTCCTCATCGCCACAGGTGCGTGGACGCCCACGCTGCTGCCGCATCTGCAAGACGTGATGTGGGCCACAGCGCAGACCGTATTTCACTTCAAGCCGCAAGATCCTAAGCTCTTCACACCGCCGCAGTTTCCCGTCTGGGGAGCAGACATCGGCAAAACCGGCTGGTACGGCTTTCCCGCCAACGCGGATGGCCTCGTCAAAGTCGCCAATCACGGCCCAGGCCGTCGCGTGAATGCCAACGAGCCGCGTTCGATGCCCGCTGGCGAGGAAGAACGTTACCGCACCTTTCTGCGCGAAACGTTCCCTTCACTCACCGAAGCCCCACTGCATTTCTCCCGTGTCTGCCTTTACTGCGACACCTTCGACGGTGCCTTCTGGATCGACCACGATCCTGCTCACCCTGGACTCATCGTTGCCGCCGGTGATTCCGGCCATGCGTTCAAGTTCACGCCTGTGATGGGCGAAATCATCGCTGATGTCGTCGAACGAAAGCCAAATGCTTGGGCTTCCCGTTATCGCTGGCGTGAAAAGACCAGCGCGCATTCAGATGGAGCAAGGGCTTCGAGGAGCGCGGATTTATAATCCGCAGCAGCCACTCAAACACGATCATCTCACTTTTAGGTCTGAAGCGTCGAAGCTTCCGACGGAGTGCTGCGGATTAAAAAATCCGCGCTCCACTAACCCCGGAACAACGCGCCCAGCTTCTTCCCCAAGATCACGCCTGCGCCGAGAATCGTCACCGCGAGGAAGATCATCGCCCACACGCCGAGGGCGGATGCGAGATTTGGCCCGCTACCGAGCGAGAGCACCAGTGAGTAAATTGCCTTGGTGATTGGGAAGTGAGCGGCTTGTTGCGCGAGGATCATCGAGTCACTGACTTCGAGCATGGCGAAGGAAAAGGCCAGCAGGCCACCGGCGACGAGATTGGGAGCCACGAGCGGCAGCGTGATGCGCCAGAGGGCTTTTTCGGGACGTGCACCAAGGTTTTGCGCGGCTTCCTCAAGCGTGGGGCTGACTTGTTGGAAGCCAGCGGCGGCGGAACGCACGACGTAGGGCAGTCTTCGCACCGCATACGCGATGACGAGCAGCAGAATCGGATCTTCGCCGAGCATGAGCCAGTGAAAGGGCTGTCCTTCACGTGTCATGGCGAGATAACCGAAAGCCATGACGATGCCCGGCACGGCGAGCGGCAGCATCGCCATCGCATCAAGGATTTGGCGGCCCCAGATGCGGGTGCGAACAGAAACATAGGCCACACCGATGCCAAGGACGAGCGCCACGAGCATCGCCAGCGCGGAGTATTTCAAGCTGTTCGAGATGGATGAAAGCGTGAGTTCATGGCCGAGGGCATCGTGGTAGTGCTCCAGCGTGAGTGAATGCGGAATGACCGTGCCATACCAATCTTTGGAAAACGACAGCAGCACGACGCCGAGATGCGGCAACACGGCGAGGAAGGTGACGCCAGCAAAAAACGCGGTGCAGGCCCAGCCGAGTCCCAGCGGCAGCGTGATCGTTTCACGGCCCGTCGTGGCGCGTCCGCCGCCGCTGGCACTGGAACTGGAACTGCCAAAGAGCAGCTTGCTCGTGAGGTAAAAGAGCGTGCTGAAAACGAGCATCACCGTCACCAAGGCATAGGGGAACGGATTCCCGCTCAAATCATTGATGCTGCGGAAGACCTGCACGGCGGTGACTCGGTCGTAATCAAACAGCAGTGGCACCCCCATCTCCGTGAAGGACCACACAAACACGATCGTGCCACCAGCGAACACGCCAGGCATGATCAGTGGCAGGGTGACCCGCCAGAAACGGCTCCAAGCGTTGCAGGCGAGGTTCGCGGCGGCTTCTTCCAATGCGGGATCGAGATTCGATAGGGCGGCGGCGGCATTGAGGTAGATGATCGGGTAAAGATGCAGCACCTCCATGAGGATGATGCCCAGCATGCGCTGCTGGCCCAGCCAGTCGGTCGGATGCATGGCATCCATGAGGCCGAGGTTGATCAGCAGGCTGTTCAAGGCCCCCGCCTGCCCCAGCATGGCCTTGATGCCGATGGCTCCGACAAAAGGCGGCAGAATCATCGGCATGAGGACGAGTGAATTGAGCAACGCACGACCTGGAAACGCGAAACGCACATAACAAACCGCCAACGGCAGCGCGATGACGAGCGATCCGAGCGTCGTCCAAACCGCGATGATGAAGGAGTTCCACAAGCCTTCGCGATACAGCTCGTTGAGGAAGACTTCCGTGATGTATTCCAGCGTGAACTTGTGATCCGGCCCACGAAACGCCGATTCCAGTGCCGCCCAGATCGGATAGGCGAAGAAGCACGCGAAGAACGCGGTCATCACCAGGAAGATCAGGATGGAGAGCGATTTTGACATGGGGATGGGATCAATAACGAATGACGAATTCAGAATGACGAATGAAGCCCGAAGCTCGAACGACGAACCCAAAGGGTGTCACGAGCTTTGAACATTTCGTCATTGGGCATTCCTTCGTCATTCGTCATTCTGGTTTCGTCATTCGCGACGGGTTCACGATTGGATCGCTTCAAAGGGCTAAGAGCCGCGCCTTGCCATCGTGCTGGCGCGGATGAATTGGGTGCGGAAGGCGTCGCCTAGTTCGCGGGCGAGGCGGGTTTCCTGGGTTTTGTCGCGTGCGGCGAGGATTTTGGCGACGCTGCCAGTGGCGGCCTCGTATTTCACGCGGGTGAGGTCTTCAAGGACGGTGATGGCACGTTCAGGCATGCCGTTGTCGATGATCTGCTTCCAGGCCTCATGCAGTTCGTTGTGTGAATCGACGCAGATGACGCGGACAAGGAAACGGATGGCGTTGAACGCGGCACCCGTGCGTTCGGGGTGGTAAGTGAAGGCTTTGGCCTTGTCGAA
>CAXNGR010000633.1:0-3406 GCA_964201265.1 Verrucomicrobiaceae bacterium | reverse complement strand
CATGGTGAACGCGGTGCTCGCCCGTCTGGTGCGGCTCCAGCGGGAGCAGATCGCGCAGCTCAAGGCGCTGGGTTATTCCTCCTGGCAAGTGGGGCGGCATTACCTGAACTACGCCTTCGTCATCGTGGTGTTCGGCACCGTGATCGGCGGTTTCGTCGGGCGCTGGATGGGCGGCGGGCTGCTGGGCATCTACGATCTGTTCTTCCGCTTCCCGGAGCTGAAGTTTCGCATGGATTACAGCGCCCTGGGCATCGCGCTCGTCGTCAGCGCGTTCGCGTCGATCCACGGGGTGTTCAGCGTCGTGTGGATGGCGGTCAAACTGCCGCCCGCCGAGGCCATGCGACCGGAACCGCCTGCGGATTTCAAGCCTTCGCTCATGGAGCGCATGGGACTCACGCGTGGCAGCAGTCCGGCCTTCCGCATGGCGCTGCGAAACATCGAGCGCCGTCCCATGCAGGCCGTGTTCACCATCTTCGGCATCGCACTGGCAACGGGGCTGATGGTGCTGCCGGGCTCCATGGCGGACAGCATCGACTACCTGCTCACCTATCAGTGGAATGACGTGCAGCGGCAGGATGTGGTGGTGTTTTTCGCCGAACCCGGCTCTCCCAGCGCCCTGCACAACCTTGAGCATCTGCCCGGCGTGCAACGTGCCGAACCGGTACGTGCGGTGCAGGCACGCATTCGTTACGGCCACCACTCACGCAAGCTCGCCATCACCGGCATGCCGCGTGACGCCGATTTGAACCGCCTGCTGGATGCCAAGGGCCGCCGCATCGTGCTGCCGGAGGAAGGCGTCGTCATGTCCGCGCAACTCGGCCAGATCCTCGGCGCAAGAATTGGCGATGTGATTCAAGTCCAGGCGCTGGAGGGCAAAAGATCGACGCTGAACGTCGCCATCCGCGGTTTCATCGAGGATTTTGCGGGTGTCTCCGCTTTCATGGACATTCAGGCCCTGCATCGCCTCATGGGCGAGGGTGACGTGGTCAGCGGCGCTTATCTGGCCGTCGATCAGGCCCGGTGGGAAGATTTCATGCGCGAGGTGAAGGACACTCCGCGCATTGCCGTGACAATGGTCAAAGACGACCAGCTTGAGGCCTTCCGCAGCACCACCGGCCAGAGCATCGGCATCCTGCGAAAGCTTTACCTCACGCTCGCCATCGTCGTGGCCTTTGGTGTGGTCTATAACAGCGCCCGCATCGCCCTCTCTGAGCGCAGTCGCGATCTCGCCACGCTGCGCGTCGTCGGTTTCACGCAGCGTGAGGTGGCCGGCGTGCTGCTCGGAGAGCTGATCATCCTCATCGTCGCCGCGTTGCCGATTGGCCTGCTCTTTGGCCGGGGGCTGGCCATCCTCATCATCGAAAAAGTCCGCACCGAAACCGTGCGCCTGCCACTGGAGATCAGCCTGTTCACCTACACCGTGTCTGTTCTCGTGGTCGCCGCCGCCGCCTGCTCGTCCTTCATCGTCGTCGGCCGCATGCTGCGGAAGCTGGACATGGTGGGCGTGCTCAAGGCGCGGGATTAACGCTCAGAGCAGCGCCAGAACCGCGTCGAGGTGCGCCTCAGGTTTCACTTTTTCGAGGATAGCGGCGATTTTGCCGTCCTTGCCGATGATGAAGGTGCTGCGCTCTGTGCCCAGGTAGGTCTTGCCGTACATGCTCTTCTCAACCCACACGCCGTAGGCGTTCACGATCTTCTGATCCTCGTCCGCGATGAGCGGGAAGGGGAGTTCGTGCTTCTTGATGAACTTCGCATGGCTTTTCACCGGATCGGTGCTCACGCCGAAGACAAGCGCTTTTTTGGCGATGGATTTCCAACCGTCACGCAAGCCGCAGGCCTGCTTCGTGCAGCCCGGTGTGTCGTCCTTCGGGTAAAAATACAGCACCACTTGCTGCCCCTTCAGTTCGCTGAGGGTGACGGTGTCGCCGTCCTTGTAGCTGCCGCCGACGACGGGCGCGGTGAAGTCCGGGGCTTTGGAATTGAGGGCGGGTTTGCTCATGCTGGCATTTTTACGCGGCTTCGGAGGCCATGGATGCGCTCAACCTCAGTGCCGCGAAGCAATTTTGAAAACTCATCACACGAATGGGCGAGCGGGAGGCTCGGGAGAAAACAGTCGGTGGTGAAGTGGGCGTCAGCGAACGAGAACCACCGGGAAAGTGCTGCGGAACGACTCCCCATAGCCGCGGTCCGGCAGGAGCGCGAGACGGTGTCGCACAGCCTGTTTGTCCGCGGATGCCGTGCGGGGGCTTCTCGCGACCTTTCAGGTCGCCCACCAATGCGAGCCTCAGATAGAACTCGCGTTCCAGGGGTTTCGCTCGTGCCTCGCTCCACCCCTGGCTAATCTCTTTCGAGCCTCCGGCTCGCCCAAACAAACCTGCGATGCCAGGGACTTGCGCTCAACCCGCGTGGCCCATGGCGGCGGCCATGAGTTTTTCCTGCGTGGCTTCCTGGCGGGTGAAGGCACCGCCGATGCGGCCAGCGTTGAGCATCAAAATGCGGTCGCTCATGCCGATGAGTTCTGGCAGCTCGCTGGAAACGAGGATAACGGCTTTTCCTTCAGCGGTGAGCTGGTTGATGATCTCGTAAATTTCGAGCTTAGCGCCCACGTCGATGCCGCGTGTCGGCTCATCGAGCAGGATGATCGAGGGCTGGGTGAGCAGCGCCTTGCCGAGCACGACTTTCTGCTGATTGCCGCCGGAGATTTTGCCCACGACGGCCTCCAGTCCGGTCGCCTTGACGCGCAGAGAGTCAAAGATGCCCTGGTTGCGGTGAATCTCGGCATTGCGCTGGATGAATCCACCACGCGTGACGCTGGAAAGTGAGGACAGCGACAAATTGAAGCCAATCTCATGTTCCAAGTGGAGTCCGTAACGGCGGCGGTCCTCAGAGGCGAGCACGAGGCCGTTTTGAATGATGGATTCCGGCGTCCAACCATCGGTTGAATGCCCCTTGAGCCGCACCTGTCCTGAAACGCGGCGGCCCCAGGCTCCAAACAGGTGCATGAGCAGTTCCGTGCGCCCCGCGCCCATCAAGCCGCCGATGCCGAGCACCTCGCCGGCCCGCAGTTCAAACTGGATGTCATGCAGCTTCGTCGTTCCGCTTTCAGCATCGGCCACGGCGAGCGAATCGACCTGGAGGATGATGTCTCCCGGCTGGGAGGAGCGTCGTGGGAACAGATCGCCGATCTCGCGGCCCACCATGTGGCGGATGACCTCGTTCTTGCTCGTGTCAGCGGCTTGCTGCGTACAAACCGTCGTGCCATCGCGCAGCACGGTGACGCGGTCGGCGATGCTGAAAACCTCGTCGAGCTTGTGAGAGATGTAGATGCTGGCGATGCCGCGCTTCCGCAGATCACGCAGGATGTCGAGCAGGATCAAAACCTCGTGCTCGGCCAGTGCGGCGGTCG
>CAXNGR010000632.1:0-3407 GCA_964201265.1 Verrucomicrobiaceae bacterium | reverse complement strand
TACGTCGTGCCGACCGGAAACTTCGGCAACGTGCTGGCCGGCTGGCTGGCGCAGCAGATGGGCATGCCTGCGGGCAGCTTCCGTGTGGCGACGAACCAGAACGACATCCTGCACCGCTTCTTCACCAGCGGCGATTACCATCAAAGCGACGTGCATCCCAGCCATGCACCGAGCATGGACATCCAGGCCGCGTCGAACTTCGAGCGCTTCCTCTATTACATCCTCGGACAAAACGCCGAGCGTGTGCGCGAGGTGATGACGCAGATCAAATCCGGCGCCCCCTTCAAGATCGAGTTGCCCAAGACCAGTCTGCGCTCCACGCGCATGGATGATGATCAAATCGAGAGCGTCATCGCCCAGATGTGGCAGGACTGGCAGTATGTGCTCGACCCGCACACCGCCTGCGCCTTCACCGACATGGCGCAGGACCGCGTCAGCGTGGTGCTGGCCACCGCCAGCCCGGCGAAGTTCCCCGAAGTGGTGCACAGGGCCACCGGCAGCGAACCGACGCATCCGACGCTGGAGGCGCTGAAATCCAAAACGCTGCAAACTTGGCCGCTCAACGCAGACGTGGCCGAGGTGAAGTCATTCATCCGGGAACACACTCGTCACGGAACGAATGCTTGACGTTCAGGGCAGCGGCTTGGTTTAATCTTAAACTAGTTCTATGAATTTGCCCACCCACACTCCCGCTGGCTCACTCTACCTGGATGTTTCCAGTCTTCTGACGGTTGGCAGTGATGTCGGCAACGGCGTCCGTCTGGCCGTGGACCCACTCTATGTCTGGGGGCTTCTCATCGGCGGGCCGGTGTTGATCATTGCGGCGCTCATTCTGATGAAGGTCAAATACGCGGGCGTGAAGTTCTTCACGATGGAATTTGGCAACGGCTCATTCTTCGGTCGCCTGAAGGCCATTTTCCCTCATCTGGTGCTCGGCTCGGCGATGCTGCTGCTGGGTTTCGCCTCTGCTTACGCTGGCTGGCAACTCATGGGGTATTCCATGACCTTGAATGCCGCAGGGTTGATCGAAACACACCACGATGAGACCACGCGCTATGCCTGGGAAGACGCCGACAAAGCCTCCGAACGCATCAAATCGACCGGATTCTGGATCTCCTTCGCGAAGGACGGTCGCAAATGCCGCGTGAGCTTTCAGCAGCGCCACATCGGCGAGGCCTTGCAGGACAAGGCCATCGCCATCAGTGAAAACGCACTGAGCGCGATCAAGGTGCCACGCTCCGAGGAGTGATTATTGGCAGCCTCTTGAAGAACTCATAAGGCAGCAAGTCAGACGTAAGACGTGGTGCTGCCGCAAGCGACACTTCTCACCTCTCACTTCTCGCGCGGGGATTTTTTGAACAGGGTGTCAGTACGAAGTGCCGGTGATCTCATTGGCCATCAGATTGATGCGCTCAATAACCTCATCGGCCTCCTCCTGAGTCACTCCCATGTCGAGCAGCGTCTCCACCAGGTGGCCGGTAAACTGCGAAAAATGCCGCCGCGTGATGCCGCGCCCATGATGCGCATGCGCCAGTGGCCGACCGGAGTACTGAATCGGCCCGCCGGTCGCCATGACGAAGAACTCGCGCTGCATCGCGTGCAGCTTGTCCAGCGCGGTGTGGCTGAAAAACGGTGCCAGACCTGGATCGGCCAGCACGCGGACGTAAAAAGCGGGAATGAGCGCGGAGATCATGTCCTCGCCGCCGAGCCTTTCATAGAGAGAAGAAGGTGGAGGGTTCATGTCATTCTTTAGAGCACAAAACCGACCGACTTTGAAGCTGCGATTCACGCCTCTCAAATCAGGCGCAGTGAAAGCCAGTGAACGCATGATGCAGGCACAAGAATGACGCACAAAAGCCGTGCGCAAGTGGCACCGTTCGTGCAATTGAAGCGGCATGACCCTTCTTCAGCAGTTGCATGAGACATCCGCCGTGGCCCATGATCTACTGGTGCTCAGCATCGTCATCCTGAGTGGCATCGGGCTGGGGAACATCCGTGTCGCAGGCGTGAAGCTGGGGGGGGCGGGTGTGTTGTTTACTGGTCTGGCCGCCGCGCATTTTGGCATGCGGCCAGCCGCTGAGGTGACGCACTTTTTGAAGGACTTTGGCCTCGTGCTGTTCGTCTTTGCGCTCGGCATGCAGATGGGACCGGGATTTTTCGCCTCGCTGCGGCAGCAGGGGCGCGTCTTGAATGGTTACGCCTTCGCCCTGGTCGCTGGGGGCGCTTTGGTGGCCGTGTTCGGCGGTTGGATGCTGGGCATGTCACCACCCGCGATCTCAGGCCTCTTTGCCGGGGCCACCACCAACACCCCCGCGCTCGGTGCCGCGCAACAGGCGCTGCTTTCCGCTCATGCGGACCCCGCGCACGTCACCCTGCCCGCTTTGTCTTATGCGGCGACGTATCCGCTGGCCATCGTGGGCATCATCTTCTCCCTGATCATCCTGCGGGTGTTTTTCAAAGTGGATGTGAGCGCTGAGGCGGAGCTTTTTCGCCAAGAGCAGGGCGCGGGGATCCAAGCCCTCCAGCGCATGAACATCTGCGTGGGAAACACGAACCTCGACGGCATCGCCATCGCTGACGTACCGGGCGTTCACGAGGCGGGCGTGGTCATTTCGCGCTATCGCGCGGCCTCTGGTGGCGAGGTGAAGGCCGCGAGCCCTGAAACGCGGCTGCACCTAGGGGATGTGATCATGGCGGTGGGCACGCAGGCCCATCTGGAGCAGTTCCGCCTTGTCATCGGCAGCGTGAGCGAGGAAAACCTCATGAAAGCACCCGGCAGCGTCACCTACCGCCGTGTTGTTTTGACCAACAAGCGCATGCTGGGCAAAACGGTGCGAGAACTTGGCCTGGAGCACCTGCACGGCGTCACCGTCACGCGTGTGAGCCGTGGTGATCTCATCTTCACCGCGTTGCCTGACCTGCGACTGCAATTTGGCGACATGCTCCAGCTCGTCGGCGATGAAGAATCCCTCAACACCGCCACCAAGGCGCTCGGCAATGCCGTCCACATGCTCCAGGAGACCAAATTCGCCGCCATCTTTGCGGGTATCCTGCTCGGCGTGCTGCTGGGGCTGTATCCGTTCCGCATTGAGGGTTTGCCTGCGCCGGTGCGTCTTGGTCTAGCTGGTGGGCCGCTCGTCATGGCGATCCTTCTGAGCCATCTGGGCCGCATCGGCCCGATGGTCATGCACATGCCCATCAACGCGAACCGCGCCCTGCGCGAGCTCGGCATCATCCTCTTCCTCGCCAACGTCGGGCTGCTCTCGGGAGAAAAGTTCATGACGACCGTGTTCTCCATGCAAGGGCTGCAATGGGTGCTGCTCGGCCTTGTCGTGACCATGCTGCCGCTGCTCGCTGTCGGCTTTATCGCGCGAAAATGGCACCGCATGAATTTCATGTCCCTCTGC
>CAXNGR010000631.1:0-3408 GCA_964201265.1 Verrucomicrobiaceae bacterium | reverse complement strand
GCCTCGCGCGGCTTTGATCGCCGGCGTCGGTTTGCGCGTGGGGCCGTAGAGCGAATAGACGGTCAGGCCCGTCACGCTGTCGCGCCGTGTGCTGACATGGATGCCCGCGCCGATATTGCCATCAATGCCGTGCTCCGGGGCATACAGCGCGGTGAAATTGGCCCCCAGCGCCCGCTGAAACACGCTGCGGGTGCGCTCGCCACGAGCGGTGAGGCTGGTGTGATTGGTGATGAGGCCGACGCGCTTGCCACGCAGGAGATCAAAGCCGCGCGAGGCCAGCACATCGACCCCGAGCATGAACGGACCACCGTAACCTGGCTGAGGCTGAGCCACCTGCGGCGTGGGCATCTGGCAGGACACGAGGGCGAGCAAGGCGAGGCTCGAAACAGCTTTGAAAAACACACGGGTGGAAAACATGCGGTGATTTCTGGTGGAGGATGACCTGTGCGGCAATGGCCGCCGGTTATTTCTTCGCGTCCGTCGCTTTGGCGTCGCCTGCCTTGGTTGGGGCAGATTTGGTTTCGCTAGCTGGCGGAGTTGTCGTGGCAGGTGGTGTGGTGCTGCCGGGCGCGGGAGGCGGCTCGGGCTTTTTGAATGGGTTTTCCCAGGTATGCAGCACATAGCCGGAGCCGATGCCGCCGACTTCACCAAGCAGGGACGCGCATTTTTCCTGCCACTTCACGAGATCGGGCGCTGAGCGCGTTTTTTCGGCGGTGCCGGGGAAGATGAGGTAGGTGACCTTGAGGTCGCTTTCGGGACGAATGTAGGGCGTGGCCTTCGGATTGACGGTTTTGGCCATGAGGAGCGAGGCTTCTCCCATTTTGAAGCTGGGGCCGTAGTCGCCGCAGATGGCGGGATAGATTTTGCCCTCATGAATGACGGCAGCGTAGTCGCCGATCTGCGGGGTGAATTTGTTTTGCTCGCTGTAGCCGCGAAACACCAGGGAGATGACGACGAAGGGGTCTTTTTCGGCGATGAGACTGCTGCGGGCCTTCATTTCGCTGATTTCGACTTTGAGCGTGCTGATGAGGGCGCTGAGTTCGCGATTGCGGGCGGAGGAGAGGCCTTTCATGGCAAATTCATCCTGAGCTTTCTTCAGACGCTCCTCCCACTTCGCGAGAAGCGGGTTGGGAGTCTTGCTGGTCTTAGCCCAGGCGTAGCTGGTGAAGGGCTGGTAATAGTCCGACATGTAAATGTACTCGTCGAGCGTGGGCATGCGGTCGCCATCGGAGCCGTCGGCGACGACATCCATCTCAGACTGGATGAGCATGGCGCGGCGCTGCGTGGCGGGGTGTGTGAGTTCGAGGATGGTCTCGGTGTCGTAGAAGTTGTGGCGGTCGAGGACACGGTTCAGGCGCGTGAGGTCGTTCTGCACGCGGTTGGTTTTGTTCTCGTAGAGCTTGTGGTAGAAGCCGCTGGCCTTCGCGGCGGGCAGCATGGCATCGAGTCCGGGCAGGATGGCGGGGAGGTGCTTGTTGATGCGGCTGAGTTCCACCATGGTCTGGTTGGCCTTCGGCACACGGATGCTGAGCTGGAACTCGGCCTTGTAGGATTCGGGATCGAGACGTTCGAGGCTGGCGAAGCTGCCTGCTTCAGTAAGCAGCTTGGTTTTGACGGTGATGCCGTTGAAGAGCGAGGCGACGTCGATGTCCTTGCGGGCGATGTATTTGTCCGGCAGCGGCGGCTGCACCTCGCGGACGACCTCCTTGGTCACTTCCTTGACGATTTCCTTCGTGACCGGCACCTCCTTGATGACATCGCGCAAAACGTCGCGGGTGACGATGCGTTCCTTGGTGGTGCGGGCGGACTCGACGATGTCCTGGATGCCTTTCTTTATTTTGCCGGCGAAGGGCGTGAAGGGCAGCAGCAGCCCGGTGAGCAGCGTGAGCAGGAACAGCAGGCGGATGAATGAGCTGAAGCAGCCGCGTTTCGGCGGCTGCCGCCATTGCGAATGCTGGGGATCGTTTTCGGAGATGGCGGGTTCCTGTGACATGGGATGGGGGAAAGACGAATGAGGAAATCCGAGGGCCAAATGACGAACTCAAGGCCTCGGTGCTGAAAATATCCGCGTCATTCGGGTTTCGTCATTCGTCATTTTCACCTGTCATCCTTCCTCCAGGCGGCCTTCTTTGAGGATGAGGCGGCGGTCGCCGCGCTTCGCCAGCGTTTGGTCGTGGGTGACAACGATGAGGGTCTTTTTGGCCTCATCGACGACTTGCATGAGCATGTCGATGACGCCCGAGCCGGTGCTGGCGTCGAGATTGCCGGTGGGCTCGTCGGCGTAGATGATGCCGGGGTTGTTGATGAGGGCGCGGGCAATGGCTACGCGCTGCTGCTCGCCGCCGGAAAGCTCAGTGGGCAGGTGATCGAGGCGCTGAGTAAGGCCGACTTTGTCCAGTAGTTCCCGTGCGCGAGCCTCGGCCTTGCGACCGCCGATCATCGAGGGCAGAACGACGTTTTCGAGCGCGGTTAATTCCGGCAGCAGGAAGTAATGCTGGAAGACGAAGCCCATGACTTGATTGCGCGTGCGGGCACGTTCGGCAGCGGCGGCCTTGTAGAGAGATCGGCCATGTACGAGCACGTCACCGGAGGTCGGTTGTTCCAGCCCGCCGAGAACATACAGCAGCGTGGTTTTGCCAGCGCCTGATTGACCGCAAAGAAACACCTTTTCCCCGGCGGCCACCTTGATGTTCACACCGCGGAGCACAGGCAGATCATGCCCCGCGATGTGGTAAGTGCGATGCACGTCGTTGGCGGCAAGTGGGGCGGCGTCCTGGCTCATGAAAGGGTGTACTCATGCTCCGCAGATGAGCAGCGGCGTCAAGATGGGATGCCTGCCCGTGTGCGCTGCCGCAGTGCCTCGTACATGACGATCCCCGCCGCTGTGGCGAGGTTCAGGCTGCGTGTGCCTTGCATCGGAATGCGCAGGCACTTGTCAGGATCGATCACGGAGATCGGGATACCGCGTGTCTCAGGGCCAAGGACGAGAAACACCTCGGGCGTGGTGAGGTCAGCGTCCCAGTGGTCCGTGCTGCCCTGACACTCGATGAAATAAACCTCCGCATCCGCACTCACCTGGCCGCGCAGTTCCTCCCATGACTCCCACACGCGCACATCTACCTCCTGCCAGTAGTCGAGTCCGGCACGTTTGAGGTATTTATCCTCCAGCCTGAAGCCCAGCGGCTTGATCAGGTGCAATCGCGCCCCAGTGGCGAGGCAGAGCCGCCCAATAGCCCCCGTGTTGTGCGGGATCTCTGGCTGAAACAGAACGACGTTCAACATGTCGCGTCAGCCTTTGAAGACGAAAAACTTCCGGCAGACGTAATTGACCATCACGGAGGAGGCCACCAGCAGCAATTGCGCCAGCAGTGTCGAGATGCCATACATGCGGATCAGCATCGGCCCGAC
>CAXNGR010000630.1:0-3410 GCA_964201265.1 Verrucomicrobiaceae bacterium | reverse complement strand
CGAGAGAGCAATGACGGGCCAGGAATGGCCCGAATACCTGCCAAGAGCAAAGGCGGTCCTCCCGGACTCATCAAGCCCAGCATCGCCGACACGATCAAACTCAACGTCTATGCCGACAACTGGTTCATGCTCTACATCAACGGTCGTCTCGTCGCCGTGGACAGCATCCAATTCACGCCGCACAACGTCGTGAGCGTCGATTTCCTCCCCGAGTATCCGATGACCATCGCCGTGCTCGCCAAAGACAACGCCGACCCACGGACCGGCATGGAATACGGCACCAGCATCGGCGATGCCGGCCTGTGCATCAAATTCGCCGATGGCACTGTCACTAACGCCACTTGGAAGGCCAAGAACTTCTTCCACGGCCCCTTCAACGGCGACACCGCGAACCCCAAAGTCATCCAAGAGCCTCTTCCTGCGAATTGGTGGGCCGTGGACTTCGACGACAGCACGTGGAAGAACGCCAAGGAATACACCGTCGAAGAAGTCGATCCCAAACAGCCCTACTTCGAGAACGACTTCGAAGGTGCCAAGTTCATCTGGACCGACGACATCGCCCTCGACAACACCGTCATCTTCCGCACCAAGGTCGAAAAACCCGGCTGGACCCCAAGATGGAACACGAAGCCCGATTTGGATGTGAGTGGCGTGCCGCAACGATAACTCTTCTTCTGCACGAATATGAAATCGCTTCTCCTCCTTCTACTCGCAGCCTCCAGCACCTTCGCCGCCGCGCCGCCGAACATTCTTTTCATGCTGTCGGATGATCAGGCTTGGAGCGGCCTATCTTGCCAGATGCACCCTGATATGCCGGATTCCAAGAGCAGCATCGTGCAGACGCCGAACATCGCGCGACTCGCGGAGCAGGGCATGAGATTCAGCGCGGCTTATGCACCCGCGCCGGTATGCTCGCCGACACGCATCAGCCTGCAAACGGGGCGGAATCCGGCGGCGCTGGGATGGACCAAGGCGGCTCCAGCGGAGCCAGGGCATCGTTTGATCGAAGGCGACAACCGCAAGAGCATTCGCGATGACGAGGTCACGATCGGGCAGATGCTGAAGTCGGCTGGCTACGCGACGGCCCACTACGGCAAATGGCATCTCTCAGGCGGTGGCCCCGCCGCTCACGGTTACGATGAGAGCGATGGCGACACGGGCAATCAAGACGCCGCGCCGCATCTGCCGCCGAACCCGGTGGACATCTTTGGCATGGGCACACGAGCCGTCGAGTTCATGAAGAAGAGCCAGGCGGCCAGGAAACCGTTCTTCATCCAGATGAGCTACAACGCGCTGCATTATCCCGAGAACGCCACTCCCACGTTGGTGGAGAAGTATCGTAAGCTCGCTTCCGGCAGAGACGACAAGGAAGTCGGCCGCGCAGCTATCGCGGAAGACCTTGACCGTGGCGTGGGCGAGTTATTGGCGAAGCTGGATGCCATGGGCCTCTCCAAGAACACCATCGTCATCTACATGTCCGACAATGGCGGCTCGAACCGCCGCACCCTGAACGGCGGCAAGGGCGATGTGTGGGAGGGCGGCATTCGTGTACCCTTGATCATTCGCGGCCCCGGCATCGCGCCTAACTCGTGGTGCCATCACCGAGTCGTCGGCTACGATTTCTTCCCGACCTTCTGCCGCTGGGCCGGTGTGAAGGCACCACTGCCGAAACAGCTCGAAGGCGGCGACATCACCCATCTGCTGAGCGGTTCATCCGATCCCGTGAAACGGCCTCGTGAGTCGCTCGTGTTTCATTTCCCGCATTATCAGGGCGACTCACCTCACTCGGCGATCTTCAGCGGCCACATGAAGCTCATTCATTTCTACGAAACGGGAGAAAACCAGCTCTTCGACCTCAAAACCGACATTGGTGAGAGCAAGAACCTCGCAGCAGCCAAACCGGAAATCACCTCAACGCTCGCCAAGCAACTCGTGGACTACCTGCGAGATGTCGGAGCCGAAATGCCAAAGACGAATCCCAATTTTGATCCCTCCAAAGAGCCCGCGAGGAAGGGCGGCGGCAAAGGTGGGAAGAAAGGAGGCAAGAAGCCATGAAAGCATTCATCACATCTCTTGGCCTCTCAGCGCTCGCGCTGTTGTTGATCGCTGCCGCGCCAGATGAAAAGCCAAAAGGCGGTGCGGGCCAAGGAGGGCAGGTGGAGTCGGCGGTGGTGCCGCCGTATTTATTCAATGTGTGGCTTTGCCGACCGGGCGCGGAATCCGTGACGGTCAGCGTGCTCGCATGGGAGGAGATGGAGGCCTTCATCGAGTATGGCGAAAGTAAACGGGGCATTCCTGCCCCGTCAGACGGGCCAGGAATGGCCCGATTACGCACCGAACCAGTGAAGCTGAAGGCTGGCGTGCCGCAAAACATGGTGCTTGGCGGCTTGAAGCCGGACGCGAACTACAACTACCGACTCACCTATCGCCGCGCGGGTGGTGAAGCGGTGCAGGATGTGATGCGCAGCTTTCACACGCAGCGGAAGGCGGGGCAGAGCTTTTCGTTCGTCATGCAGGCGGACTCTCATCTCGACAACAACACCGACGTGTGTGTCTATCAGCAGACGCTGGCCAATATGCTCGCCGACAAGCCGGACTTCATGATCGACCTCGGCGACACGACGATGGTGGACAAGTTCGGCAAGTTCTTCCGCCGCTCGGAGTCGCAATACAAGGCGCAGCGCTACTACATGGGCCGCATCGCGCACAGCGTGCCCATTTTTATGGTCTTGGGCAATCACGATGGCGAACGCGGCAGCGATCCAGAGATGTCTGATTGGTCCATCAAACAGCGCCACACCTACTTTCCGAACCCTACCGATGGAAACGACAAGCACAGCTACTTCGCCTTCGAATGGGGAAATGCGCTGTTCATCGGCCTCGATCCTTTTTGGTCCACCATGCAGCGCGGAGCCTCCGGCTGGGATATGACGCTGGGTGAGAAGCAGTATCGCTGGCTGGAAAAGACGCTCACGAGCAGCAAAGCAGCGATGCGTTTTGTCTTCATTCATCACCTCGTCGGCGGCTTGGGGCGTGATGTGCGCGGTGGAGCTAAACCTGCGGCCTACATGGAGTGGGGCGGCAAAAACGCGGATGGCACCGAGGGCTTCAAACAGAACCGTCCTGGCTGGGAAATGCCGATTCATGAGCTTTTCGTCAAAAACGGCGTCAACATCGTCTTCCACGGCCACGACCATCTATTCGTCAAAGAAGAACTCGATGGCATCATCTACCAAGAAGTGCCGCAGCCCGGTCATACGAGTGGTGGCACCCTCAGCGCCGAAGAATACGGCTACGGCGGCGTGATCCTTGGCAGCAGCGGCCATGTGCGAGTCACGGTGAGCGAAGAAGATGCCAAAGTGGATTACGTGCGCAGCATCGTGCCCCTGCGTGACGAGGTCTGATCTCGA
>CAXNGR010000629.1:0-3411 GCA_964201265.1 Verrucomicrobiaceae bacterium | reverse complement strand
CCGCCGCATCCCCGAGGATCGCTGCGGAACCGGTGAGGACATACGCGCCCATTTTGAGCACCAGCATGACGAAGCCGATGGCCAGCGAGAGCCGCATGGCGCGGGTGGCATCAGACGAAAGGCTCATGGTGGATTAGCTTCGCAGTAGCAAATCGACCACGGCAGACACATCGGCAAAGGATTCCACAGTGCGCCAAGGATTCAGGGCGCGGAGTTCATCGGCGGAATACTGGCCGGTGGCGACGGCGAGGCATTTGGCACCGAAGGCCTCGGCGCAGCGGATGTCCTTGGGTGTGTCGCCGATGACGATGACGTCGGCGATGTCGTAACGTGTGCCAGTGGCGTTTTGCATGCGTTGCAGCGCCACGGGGCCGAGCTGATTGCGGTCGTGGTGATCGCTGCCGAAGCCGCCGTCGATGAAGCGGTCGAAAATGCCGTGCCGCGTGAGCTTGATCTCGGCACCGCGTTTGACGTTGCCGGTCAGGAGGCCGAGGTGCGCCTCAGATTCGACGCTTAGCGCATCGAGCAAGGCATTCACACCGGGGAGCGTGAAGCCGCTGAAGTCGTCGGCATGAAGACGACGTTGTAGATTGGCCAGATAACGGTCGAGAAAGGCGAACACATCATCCCGCGTGTGCTCGCGCTTGAGGAGATTGAAAATATCCATCGCGATCGCCAGATCGGTGGCTCCGGCGAGCTGCAAGGGCGGCAGTTCATCGCGATGAATGCCGAAGTGCTCCTCGGCGGTATCGAGAATCGCGGCCCCGCCCGCACCGTTGCTGTCGATCAGCGTGCCGTCGATGTCGAAAAGGAGAAGGCGGGGCATGGGGAGGCAGAGGTCAAGGCTTCGCCGTCATGAGGTGGTCATGGAGGTCAAGGGGGCGTGCTTGCCCCGCTTGACGACACTTGACCTGCCTTGACGGCATGGCTGGCTCCATCAATGCGGCTTGGCCGCAGCACCGGGCTTGGCCCCGCCGGTGTTGGAGGGCGCATATTTGGCGACCAGGAAGGCTCCCGACGCAGCCATGACGCACCCGAGGATAAAGGGAACGGGCAACGACTTGAAGCCGCCCGCCGGTGGATGCAGCAGCATGGCGGTGATGGTGTTGATGATCGGCGCACCGGCAAACACGATGGGCATCACGGCGGCCGCAGCCGCAGTGCCTTTGAGTGGAGCCGCCGCACCGAGTGCGAGCACCAGGGTGAAAGCACCGAGTGCTCCGCAGACTCCAGCAATCAGGCTCCAGGAAATGCCGCTGCCGGTGAAGCTCCAGTTCGAGCCGCGCAGCTTGATGAGCACAGCGGCCACGATGCCGATGATGGCATAGGCGACGCAGACGAGCAGGAAGGCCTTCTGGCTGGCATGCGGTGTTTCAGCCCCCATTGGCATCAGGCCGCGGCCTTTGTGAAGAATGACGCCATACACGCCCCAGGAGAGCACGGTGAGCAGGGCAAAGATGATCCAGGTTTCCATTTTCTTGCTTTTGGGTTGGGAGTTCACGGTGGGTGGGAGTGGCAGGCGATGAATTGCCGTTGGAGAACGTCTGCGACAACGGCTTTGTTTATTTTTTGTCACTCCGGGCCGTTACTCTTGGCGGGCGAGAAAACTCGCCAGCGCCTGGAGCCGCTTGCGTGTTTCGCTTCTGAGCTGCGGGGGCATGATGGGGTGAAGCAGCCAGCGTAGGCAGCGCGGTCTCGCGGTGAACTGGAGTTTGTAAACCGCGATGGAGCCGTGCTCATTGTCTTGATGCCGGATGGAGGCGGCAAAATGATCGAAGAAGGGCGGTCGGTTGATCATTTCCACGGCGGCGATCTCACCCGGCTTGAAGGTAATGTAGCGCGTCTCGATGCCGATGAGACCAAACCATGGTTTGCCGACACAGAGCGATGTGGCTCCCGGCTCGGCTTGCTGATGGCCGCGTGTCAGCCTTGCCTCGCACAGCAGTGTGTCCCACTCCAGGCGGCGTGAGTAATTATGCAGAAGTCTGAACACGGCTGCTGACGGAACGGGCATCTGTTGTTTGATGGTTGCGGAAGGCATGACGGATGACTTGTCGCGGTGAAGAGGTTCAAACGTTCTCTTCACTTTCAGGGATGCATGCGCTGACGGTAGGTGAAAATTCCCGCCGCCAGTAATGCAGGCGGAAAAAACAGATGGCGATGCCGAGGCTGGCGGTGCCAAGTACCAAACGCCATCCAATGTGAATTTGAGCAGGAGGGGTGGGATCTGAAATGACAGCGGTGTTACCCTTTGTGAAAAGCTCTGTCATCTCGTGGTTGATCTGTAGAAGCTCGCACACGCCTCTGCTGAAGAGATACAGGCTTGCAGCTCCCCAAGCGAACATCAGGAGTAGAAGCAACGAGGGGTGAATCCGAGATAACACGGCTTGGCTTGGGCTATGGTTTGATTCTATCCGGCCGCTTCAGCAACTCATGCGGTGCCGCTTCGATCTTGTCGCGGAAGCGCTGGGGGATCTCAATGGCCTTCATTTTGCCGGTGGTCGGGTCTTTGCGGACGCAGGCGGCGGTGATGCGGCCTTCGGCGGCGAGTTCGCCGTCGCTTTTCCAGAAGCGGATGATGTGGCGGATGACCTTGCTGCGGACTTCTTCAATGAGCAACTCGCACTCAAACTCCTCCTCGAAGCGCAGCGGGGCCATGTAGTCGCAGGAAGCATGCACACGCGGCCAGCCGACACGTTCTGCGCCCTCAACCGGCGGATCGACAATGGAGAAGCCGAGGCTGCGGAAGAAGGCATGCTCCACGCGCTCCATGTAGCGGAAGAAATTGGAGAAATGGACGATGCCGGCCATGTCGGTGTCGGAGAACTGGACGCGTTCGATGCAGGTGAAGCGGTGGGCCATGGGGAAAGCAGTAAGAGGTGAGAAGTGAGAGGTTAGACGGCGGAGGTGACGAGGGCGGAATCACCCTGCATCGCGCGCATCTTCTGCGCGGCTTCGATGACGGCTCGCGCGGCGGTTTCGGCCTCGGGCTTGGTGTTGAAGCGGTGGAAGGAGACGCGCAGGGTGCAGGCGGCGTCGCGGGCGCTGACGCCCATGGCATCGAGGACATGAGAGGGGTGCAGCGCGGCGGTGTGACAGGCGGAACCGGCGGAGCAGGCGATGCCTGCCTTGTCCAGCAGTATGAGCATGCCTGAGGCGTCGATTCCCGGCAGGCAGAAGGAGCTGGTGTTGTGCAGGTGGTGCTCGCGGCAGCCATGAATGCGCATGCCTGGCTCGGCGGCGTGGACGAGGTGCTCAAAACGGTCGCGCATGGCGTGGATGCGGGCCTTGGTGCCGTCGTCGAGATGCTGGCGGGCGAGTTCCGCCGCCGTTCCGAGGCCGACGATGCCGGGAACGTTTTCGGTGCCGCTGCGGCGTTCTCTTTCCTGCCCGCCGCCGACGAGGAGCGGC
>CAXNGR010000628.1:0-3412 GCA_964201265.1 Verrucomicrobiaceae bacterium | reverse complement strand
GAGGTTGCGAGCCTCGACAAAGAAGGAGGTGCCTTTCTTGGTGCGGAAGCCGAATTTCAGCCCCAGCAGCGCATACGGGTCGGCAAAGGTCGTGCGTGCGAGATCGACGGCGAATTTTTGCGGTGACCATTCGACGTTTGGACCGAAGTAGAACCCGCAAGGATGCTCATAAAGCATCTCGGCGCGGTAGTAGAACGGCGGGATGCCTGGCAGCATGCGGTCGCCAAAGGCGGCGTCACGCGCGAAGCGGAAGTCATTCCACAGGAAGTTCTGGCGCAGGACGACGCGGTCATAGTCGCTGTCTCCCGAGGTGGTCAGGTTGCGCAGCAGGTCGGCGTTCAGCGCGAACTCGACGCCCTGATGAATGGTGCGGCCCGCGTTGGTGGTGAGTGTTGCATTTCCCGGCACACCGAGCGTGAGCATCTCATCGTCGATCCACGCATAGTAGTAGCTGAAGTCCCAGGCGACACGACCGGCCTCGCCACGCGTGCCGATTTCGAGCGTCGTGGCTGTTTGAGGCCTCAAAGCGACCAGCGAGGGCGAAGCGCCATTAACGGCGGTCAGCTCACCGAAGGACGGCGGCTCAAAGCTGCGGCTGGCATTGAAGTACACCTGCGACTTCGGCGTCACCTCCCACAGCAGGCCCAGTTTCGGGCTGAAGCCCCAGAATTCCTGGCGGTCGTCGTTGTTCAGGCCGAACAGCGTCTCCTCATTCAGGTCACGGTTCGCATAGGTGACGGAGGAGCCGACGATGAAGGACAGCGTGTCGGTGAGATGAAGCTGATCCTGGA
Organism: Verrucomicrobiaceae bacterium; assembly: GCA_964201265.1. GTDB lineage: Bacteria > Verrucomicrobiota > Verrucomicrobiia > Verrucomicrobiales > Verrucomicrobiaceae > Prosthecobacter. The sequence continues at coordinate 2,621 of CAXNGR010000628.1, read as the reverse complement.
AGTAGAAATTCAGGTTCATCGACTGCAGGCGGTTCTGCGCCACGAGTGCGCCGCGCTGGCCGCCCACGTTGTTGTAGCGGTCGTCCTCCGCATTGCCGTACATGAAGCTCACACCCACGGTCAGGTCGTTGTCGAGGCCGAGCAGATGATTGCGGCCGTCGTAACGAAGATCGAAGCCGATGTCGTTGCTGAGCTGGTCGATCACCTGGAAAATAGGGTGATCCAAGTCTTTCCAGGACCAGAACAGGGAGAAGGCCAGCGTGTTGTCACCATCGGAATACGTCAGCTTGTTGGCTAGGCGGAGGAGCTGGTAATCACGACGCTGGATGCCCGCGAGGCTGGCGGCGTTGGCCTGCTCAGGGTTGGCCTCAAATTGCGCTTTTGTCAGCGAGCCAGGGAGCTGCGATTTGCTGTCCACCCAGGTGAGATAGAAGCGGTTTTCAAGGTTCGCGCTGATCTTGGTGCCGATGTTGGCAAAGATGCGCAGGCTTTCCTGCTCGCTGTAGTCACGGAAGCCGTCTGTTTGCGAGGAGGTGATGCTGGCATAGACGTCGGTGTTGCCGCTCACAAACCCGGAGGAGATCTGGCCGCGTCGTGTGTTGAAGCTGCCGACCTCAAAGCGCGCCTGGAACGGACTGGCCGTGTGGCCGGTGTTGGAGATGAAATTGATCGCCCCACCGAGTGTGGTGCCGCCGTATTGCAGGGCGTTCGCACCGCGATAGACCTCGATGTAGTTCGTGGCCAGAGGTTCGATGGCCTGCATGTCGAATCCGCCGTCCGCCAGGTTCAGCGGCACTCCGTCCTGCATCAGCCACAAGCCGCGACCATGGAAGGTGCGCTGGATACCGCTGCCGCGGATGGAAAGGCGCGACTCCTCCGCGCCGAAGCGCGATTGGACGAAGACGCCAGGGGCGAAATCGAGCGCGTCCTTGAGCGTGCTGGCACGGCCACGTTTGTATTCTTCAGCATCGACGACGCCCGCGCCACCGGGAATGGTTTTGGCGAGCTGTTCCTTCTTTTCCGTGACGCTGGGCACCGTGATGGAAGGGGATTTTTTTGCGGTGATGACGACCTCATTGAGAGCCGTCGTGGGTTTGACCGGGGTGGCGGTCTGCGCGAGCGCAGCGCCAGTGAATGAGAATAAAAAGAGAGTATGGATTGGTTTCATTGGATGAGAGAAGAGAGAGACAGGCAGCCGCGTGAATGGCGGCATGCACAGGAGGCGTAGGCCGGACTTTCAGGCCCGGCAGTTCAGTGGATCGAACTCGGAAGTTCGATGGTCATTCAAGCCAGCCCGCGTCGTGGCGGCGGCATCTCCGGCATCTCGTTCCGTTTCACACTTTGTTCGTGGACTACCGCGAAAAAGATTTCCTCTGCCGCAGGAGCGACGAGCGCCATGAGAGTCACCAGCACCGCATCGAGCTTTTTGACGACCTGCCCCGCCTCTTGCGGCTGCTTTTCATCTGCAGCACGCCCTTCCTTCACTTTCGCGCACAACGCGCAGCCATGCTGGCCGTCAAAGGTCTTTTGCACAGCTTCAATCATCGTCCCTTCCTTCGCAAAGGAGACTAACATGCCCGTCCACGCGATGCCTTGAATCACTGCCCAGTGAAGACCGAGCGAGAGGCACACCAGCAGCACGATCCCACGCTGCGCATAGCGCAGCGAAGGTCGGGTTTGGATGGCGGGAAACATGGGCGGCGATTATGTGGGCATGGGTTTCAGTGTCAAGACATGCGCCGCCCTACTTTGCTTTCACCAGCTTCAAGCTGCGCACATCGTACATTTTCGCCTGTTCACCGAGGGCCTTCACGCAGTCCTCGCGGGTGATTTGGGCGCTGCTGGCGGTGATTTCGAGGCGCGGCAGGCCACCGTCCTTGGCGGCCAGCACGGTGACGTTTTTCACGCCAGAGATCTTTTCCAGCGCGGTTTGGACGTGGTTGCTGCACGCGCTGCACATGACCCCGGCGACCTCGCCTTGATAGGTGAAGGTCACCGGATCACCGGCAGTGCAGGAGGTGGTGACGAAAAGGAGGCTGAGGAGGATTTGAGTGAGGTGTTTCATGGGTGGGGAGTTCAGAGTTCAAGGGTCGGGGTTCAAAGGTTGGGGTTGTCGAGCAGACGCCGCACGTCCTTGTGCAGCTTCGCGGTCATGACTTCGGCGATTTCTGGCTGTGGATGAAACGCGGCGTAAAAGCCGCGCACGCGCCCGCTGCGGTCGATGAGGACGATGCGCAGGTCGTGCTCGTAGAGATCGAGCGGGTTGACGCGCTTCTCCTCGGGAATAACGGCGGGAGCCTGCATTTGCAGCTCGTGAGTCATGTAGTCCCAGGTCTGCTGGCGGTCGCCGCTGACGAACCACCAAGGATCGCCCCTCTTCACTCCCACCCCCTCCGCATAAGCGCGGAGGAAGCCCGTGGTATCGCGTTCCGGGGCCACGGAGAGGGAGACTTGATGAAAATCCGGCCTGGTGCCGAAGTCGGTGTTCAGTTTCTGCATCTGCGCTACGACGGCAGCACAGCCATGCGGGCAGACCGTGTAAAGACAGGCCATGACGGTGACTTTGCCACGCAGGGCAGATAGTTTGACCGGTTGTCCGGCACGTTCGGTGGCTTCCAGAT
>CAXNGR010000627.1:0-3413 GCA_964201265.1 Verrucomicrobiaceae bacterium | reverse complement strand
CCCCCCCCCCAAACCATGAAACTCGAAACCGCCATCCGTGCCCTCGCAGGCACCATGATCCTCGCCAGCCTCGCGCTCGCGCATTATGTGAGCCCGAACTGGCTCTGGCTCACCGCATTCGTCGGCGCGAACCTCTTTCAGTCTGCCTTCACCGGCTTTTGCCCGGCAGAGAATGTGCTCAAAAAACTCGGCGTCGGGAAAGGAGGCGGCTCATGCTGCGGCTGATCCTCATCGGCACGCTCGCCGCAGGCTCCGCGCTGCATGGCGCGGAGACGCTGAGCCTCTCGCAGGCCATCACCCGGGCTCTGGCAGACAGCCCGGACGCCCGCATCGCCGCGTCACGCATTGAGGGCTCGCAGGCCATGCTCATGCAGGCTCGCGCCGCCTTTCAGCCGCAGGTGCGGGTGCAAAGCGGTTACCTCCGCACGAATCAACCGGTGAGCGTTTTCGGCATGGCGCTGAACCAGCGCCTCTTCAGCCCCGGCCTAAATTTCAACGACGTGCCTGACGCGGACAACTGGATGAGCGGTGCCACGCTCACTCTCCCGCTCTACGCCGGAGGCAGAAACATCGCGGGTCGTGATGCTGCGCTCGCAGCGTTGAATGCCAGCCAGCATGGCGCGGCGGCCGTGCGTCAGGTGCTCGCCTTTGAGGTCACACGCACCTTTTTGATGATTCACAAAACGCGGGCTCTCATCGAGGCCGCGCAGGCGGCGGCAGGCTCGTTTGAATCCAATTTGAAGCTCAGCGAAAAACGCATCGAGGCCGGCACCGCACTAAAAACCGACGCGCTCGACCTCGAGTTGCGCCTCGCCGAGGCTCGCGAGGATCTCGCACGCACGAAGAACGCGAACACGCTCACACGTCAATCGCTGGCCATGCTGCTCGGCATGGAGAGCGGCGAGGTGGATGCCTCCGCATCATTGCCGCAGCTCCAGGCACCGCCTTCATCGCAGATCGCCAGCCGTCCCGAGGTGCTCGCGGCGGAAGGCATCGCGCAGGCCTATGCTGCACGCATCCGCCAGGCCTCCGCAGGCTGGAAACCCAGCGTGAATGCCTTTGGCAGCGCGGAGCACAATCGCGGCGGCAAATTCGACGGCCAGGGCACGAACTACACCGTCGGCATCATGGCACAGTGGGATGTGTGGGATGGAAATCTCACGCGTGACCGTGTGAACGAGGCCGAGGCGGAACTCCAGGCCGCGCAGGAAGGCGTGCGCCGCCAGCGCCTCGCCGTCACGCTGGAGGTGCAGCAGGCACGCGCCGCGCTGCGTGAGGCCGATGAGCGCCTCACCGTCTCCGCCAAGAGCGTGCAACTCGCCGAGGAAAGCGTGAAACTCACCCGCGAACGATTTGAAACAGGCCTCGCACTCGCCGCGCAACTCATCGACGCTGAGACCGCGCTCACCGCCGCCCGTGTGCGTCGCGTGGAGGCCGACACCGACCGCCGCGTCGCGATTGCCGCTCTACGCCGCGCCCTCGGCATGACCATGATTCCCACCGCATCCAAATGAAACGTTTGTTACTCCCCATCCTGCTCCTCACTGCCTGCGGCAAACACGAGTCGCCACCGACCGCCGCCACACTGCCCAGCGTCGCGGTGAAAACCCAGCCCGCAGCTCTCCAGGCGCACACCGCCACCGAGGAGGTCGTGGGTACTGTGCGCTCGAAACAACGCGCCGTCGTCGAGGCAAAGGTCAGCGGTCGCGTGCTCGAATACACCGCCACGCCCGGCGCGATGGTGAAAGCGGGCGATTTGCTCGCGCGACTCGATGTGCAGGAAATCCAGGCGAAGGTCGATCAGGCCCGCGCGATGCTCGATCAGGCCAAACGCGACTTTGATCGCCAAAAGCAGCTCATCGCCAGCAATGCGACCACGCGACAGGAATTCGACGCGGCCGATGCTCACGTCAAAATCGGCACCGGAGCCGTGAGCGAGGCCGAAACGATGCTCAGCTACGCCAAAGTCACCGCGCCCTTCGATGGCGTGGTCACGCGCAAGCTCGCTGATGTGGGCGATCTCGCCATGCCGGGCAAACCGCTGCTGGAAATCGAAGCGCCTACCTCGCTGCGTTTTGAAGCCGATCTTCCCGAAGCCATCCTCGATCGCGTGAAACTCGGTGAAAAGATGGCCGTTCGCCTCGCGAAGGTCGTCGAAGGCACCGTGAGCGAAATTTCGCCTGTCGCCGATCCCGTGAGTCGCACCTTCAATGTGAAGCTCGACCTTCCGCCGACCGAAGGCCTGCGCACCGGTCAGTTTGGTCGTGTTTCGGTGCCTGTGGCCGAAGTGAAACTACTCCTGGTGCCGCAAAGCGCTGTTTTGAAGCGTGGGCAGATGGAACTGGTCTTCGTCGCACAAAACGGCAAAGCCGCGCTGAGGCTCGTGAAGACCGGCAAAGTGCTCGAAGACCGCGTGGAGGTGCTTTCCGGCCTCGAAGAAGGTGAACAGGTCATCGTGAGCGAAACAGCCAAACTCACCGACGGCCAACCCGTGACGATCCAGCCATGAGCGAGCCTTCCAACCCTCATCTCGGCATCGCAGGCCGCATCGCGGCGACGTTCATTGATTCGAAGCTGACGCCGCTGGTGGTCATCGCGTCCGTTTTGCTCGGCGCAGCGGCGGTGGTGCTGCTGCCGCGTGAAGAAGAGCCGCAGATCAAGGTGCCGATGGTCGATGTCATGGTCGCCATGCCCGGCTCCACCGCGAAGGAGATCGAGGAACGCGCCACGCGACCGATGGAAAAGCTGCTGTGGGAGGTCCCCGGCGTGGAATACCTCTACAGCACCTCTCGCGACAGTGAGAGCCTCGTCATCGTGCGTTTCAAAGTGGGCGAGGACCCGGAGCGCAGCCTGGTGAAGATCACCGAGAAGCTGCGCTCGAACTTCGACCGCATCCCGATGGGCGTCACGATGCCCATCGTGAAGCCAAAGAGCATCGACGACGTGCCCATCCTCGCGCTCACCTTTCACAGCGCCCGTTACGATCACCTCACGCTGCGTCGTTTGGCCGCGCAGGTGGATGAATCGATCAAACAAGTGCCGCTCGTGGCCGAGACGACGCTGCTCGGTGGTTCGCGTCGCGCCGTGCGAGTGATGCTCGATCCCGTGAAGCTCGCCAGTCGCAATTTGAGCCCCGCCGGCCTCGTGCCGATGCTCCAGCAGGCGAATCGCCAATTCCGCGCCGGTGGTCTCACCACGGGCAACAACGAAGTGCTCGTCGAAACCGGTGCCTTCCTCAAAACCGCCGAAGAAGTCGGCAACGTGGTCATCGGCGTCTTCAGCGGCCGTCCCGTGTATCTGCGCGAAGTCGCCGAGATCGTCGATGGAGGCGAAGAGCCGACGCAATACGTCTTCCACGGCTCTAAAACGAACGACGAACCCGCCGTGACACTTAGCATCGCCAAACGCCCTGG
>CAXNGR010000626.1:0-3416 GCA_964201265.1 Verrucomicrobiaceae bacterium | reverse complement strand
CGTGGGGCAGGGGAGGAGAGTTCCATCGGCGGCACCATGTTGATGTTCGCGAGGCGCTGCTGGCGCTGCATGCGCGGCGCATCGGCAATGAGGCACTCCAGGCGGTGAATCTGGCTGTTCACCTCATCCGAGCGCTTGGCCAGATGCCGCGTCTTGCTGCGCGGGGAGAGTTCCTGCTTCAATTCCTGCGCGGTTTTGGTGCGGCGGGAGCGAACTTTACGGTTGCCGGAGAAGAGGGCCATAAGCGCGGTGGGAGGGAGGTTTGCCAGAGAGAAAATCAGAACATGAGGCGGATCAGGATGATGGCGACGAGCACCGTGGCCATCAGCGGCAGGGTGAAGGCAAAGCCCCGGCGCAGCCAGGTGCCGAGGTCGTCAGCGCCGCCGTGCAGGCCGGTGAGCACTGGCGCGTCCGCGTTATCAAGGGTGATCGCGCTGGAGGAGGACTCTGGCGGTGTCATGGCATGCAGGCGGCGCATGCCCTTGGCAAAATCGTTTTCCGCGTCCTCAATGGCGACGAGCGCGTTGTCCAATTCCTGGTCCACCTGGGTGCGGTGCCATTTTTCTGGCTGCAGGGACTTTAGAATGTCGATGTGACGGCGAAACTCGTCGTTTGTGAGGCTGAGTTCTTCCACATGCCTCTGAGCGTCGTAGAGTTCGCGTTCGACGTGGCCGTTGGCTCGGCCGATTTTTTCGAGAAGATCGCGTTTTCCGGCCACGAAGCGCTCTTGCTTGATGCGCAGCGCCTCCAGGTGCTGTTTCTGGCGCTCGATCTCCTCCTGCTGATGGCGGAGCTGGATGAGCTGCTCTTGGGCGGCCTTCACTTTGAGATCCACATTTTCCAGAGAGGCGGAAGCCTCGTGGGTGTCCATGAACTCGGGGGCGTCTTCGAAGACGAGGAGGTTTTCCTCAGGGTGGGTGGGAGCGTTCGCCGCGACGGGAGCTTTGCGAGTGATCATGGGAGTGCTGGAAATTATTTCCAGCATCCGAATACTACAGGTGTCTTAAATATTCCAGATTTTTCGTCCGCTTCTTGGCAAAAAAATACGGAAGACCTCCAAAAACCAGAGTCAGCACAGCCAGTCCGCCCAGACTGAGCAGTTCCAGCCTCCAGTCATACCCCATCCAAACTGATGCCTCCTGTCTTAAGTGCTGCCAGGAGGGAGCCACCAGCACTGCCGAGCCGCCCACGATGTACACGAAGCTGGCGATCAGGCAAACCGTGCCGCCGAAGCCAGACACGATCCGCGCAGGGTTGGATTCCCGAAAATTCGGCACCAAGGCCCCCAGAGACAGCGCCAACGAGGTCATGCCGTAGCTCATCATCGCAATCGAGGCGCTGAAGAACAAAATCCGCCGCCACGGCAGCGCCAGTGACAGGCCAGACACGATCACGAGCACCATCATGATCACTGCCAGCACGCTGGCGCTCAGCCGCAGCTTCAGGCCGAGCACCCGGTGCAGTGGCAGCGGGGACAGGCCCAGAATCCACATCCGCCGTCCCTCCAGGCTGAATTGCGGGTAAATGAAGCGCGTTGTGAGCGTGGAGAGCGCCAGACAGCACACCAGCAGGTTCAGATGACTGACCAAGGTGATCCAAAACCGGCTGTTCAAATCGTAGCCCATTTTTCGCAGGTTCATGGAGTAGATCAGTAGCAGGCCGAAGATGACCGCCGTCTGGCCCCACTGCACCGGTTCACGCACAAAGGTGCGCGCCTCCTTGACCAGCAGCGCGTAAGAGGCGCGATCCAGCGCCAAAACCTGCCGCAGTCCCACGGACAGCCATCCTGGGCGTGCTTGGAATGCAGGTCTTGCTGCTTTTGAGTCCACCCCAGGGGCCGCGCTCATGACACGGTTCCAGGCGGGATAAAACAGCGATCCCGCGATCCGCGTCGTGATGACGATGCTCATGAGGGCGTGCGCTAGCAATACCAGATTGAAAAACACCGCCCGCTCCTGGATGCCGCGCCCGGCGGCCTGGATCGTCTCCGCCACCCACGAGCTGGGCAGCAGCGGGTGCATGCAGATTTCAGTGTGCCGCAGGATTTGGTTCAGACTCGCGGTCAGATCTCCCGAGTGGATGGTTTCAAAGCTTGACTGCCACACTGGCAGCGTGCGCAGCAGCAGCACGAGTAGCAGCAGCGCCAGCGGCTTCCACATCCAGCGCCGGGACCAGCGCACCAGGGCGATCAGCAGCCAGGTCGAGAGATTGGCCGCAATCATCACCAAGGACAGCAGCGCGGGCACCACGGCGAGCATGAATGCGCCGGAGGCTCCGTACACCCGTGCAAGCGCCAGCAGGATCGGCGTGCTGAGCAGCAGCAGGCCCCAACTGGCCAGGAGCATGCCCTCCAGCGTCTTCCAGAGCACTAGGCTGCGCGGAGGCAGCGGCAGAGCGATCTGCCATTCCATCTCCCGGCGGCGAAACAGGCCCATGCCAGTGATCGTGGCGTTGGAGATGATGAGCATGACGAAAAAGAAGAAAAACAGCAGGAATACCATCCTCTCCGTCAGCAGTGGTCCCACCAGCGGCAGTCGCTTCACAAAGTCGAGTCCCTGCATCACCAGAAAGTAAGCCGCTAGGCCGTAGAGCAGCAGAAAAGTGCCCACAGTGGCGCACAGCAGCCGGTTCTCCCGCAGCCCGAACCGCACCTTGTGCAGCAGCATGCGCCAGTGGGCATGAGCGAGCAGGGCGGTGGCATGGGCGACGGTCATGAAGGGAGTGGCTTAGAGGTTAGAGGGCCGCTGAACTTCTGACATTTAACTTCTGATTCATCTTCAACGCGCCTCCTGCTTGTTTCCAATGACGTTCTGCCCAATCACGTTCGCCTTGCCGCCGATGAAGACCAGGGACGGCTCCTTGCTGCGTTTGTCCGCCGAGCGGTCGTCGCGGATGATGTTGCCGCTGATCATACTGTTGGTGATTTTTTCCAAGCGCATGCCCGCACCGTCGCTGTCGAGCACGCTGTTGTTGCTGATTTGCAGGCGGTTGCCGGACTCGATGTCCAGGGCGGCGCGTTTCTTCCACACGCCCGAGATGAGGTTGCTGCTGAGGATGCAATCCGCGCAGCGAAGGAAAACGAGGCCGTTTTTTTCAGCGTTGTCGAAGCCGTTCACGAGATAGCGCGGGTTGCGGTCGAAGTTATTGCCAGTGACGACGATGTTCTCGCTGTCCTCGACAAGCAAATCGTGCTGGAAGCCTTCCCAGAAGGTGTTGCCGGTAATCACCACGCCGCGTGCATGGCGGATCTCCAGGTTCACTTGCACGTCGCTGAACACATTCGCGCTGATGGTCACGTTGCCTTCGCGGGTGTGCTCACGACCGACGCGGCGCAGCAGGGAAGAGTCGGTGCCCGCACCGATGATGCGGATGTTTGCTGAATCGGGCGATTTATTCGTGTGCTGGATGGTGCAACC
>CAXNGR010000625.1:0-3420 GCA_964201265.1 Verrucomicrobiaceae bacterium | reverse complement strand
TTGTTAAAGAAGGCCGTCATCCCAAGTTCGTGCGCAGCATCCAGCACGTCTGCTTCCATGGACCCACGGCGCTCCAGCGTGGGCAGGAGGTCTTTTATGTCACGGAGCGCGCCGTCTTTGCCCTCACGCCGCAAGGATTGAAGCTCATCGAAGTGGCCCCAGGTGTGGACTTGCAAACGCAGGTGCTCGACCAGATGGAATTCACGCCCGTCATCACCTCGACAACAACGATGCCCCCAGACTGTTTCGCCACGCACTCATGATCTACTCCACACCTGTTTACATCGCTGCTGCACGACGTTCACCCATTGGCCGGCTCGGTGGCGGCCTGCGCTCGCTTTCTGCCGCTGATCTCGCACTTCCTGTCGCGCAAGCCATCGTTTCGGAGGCGCTGAAGCCCGCCATCAGCCAGGTCATCCTCGGCCAGGTGCTCACCGCTGGTTCCGGCATGAATGTGGCGCGTCAGCTCGGCTTGCGTCTGGGGCTGCCGCAGAGCGTGCCTGCGTTTGTCACCAGCATGGTCTGTGGCTCTGGCATGAAGGCCGTGGCGCTCGCTGCCGATGCCATCGCTTCCGGCGAAGCCACGCTCGTGCTCACCGGCGGTGTCGAATCCATGAGCCGCGCCCCGCATTACGCCACCGATCTGCGTAGCGGCTGCAAACTCGGCGACAGCGCGCTCGCGGATTCTATCCTGGCCGATGGTCTGACCGATCCCGTGCTCAAAATCGGCATGGGCGAGACCGCTGAACGCATCGCGGAAACCTGCGGCATCACCCGTGCCGAGCAAGACGCCTTTGCCCTTCTCAGCCAGCAACGCGCCACTGCCAGTCGCGATGCTTTTCAGCGCGAGATCGTGCCCATCGAAGCTCGCGAAGGCATCGTGCAGCACGATGAACATCCACGTGCTGACACCACGCTGGAAAAGCTCGCCAAACTCAAGCCCGCCTTCCGCAAAGATGGCAGCGTGACCGCAGGCAATGCCTCTGGCGTCAATGACGGTGCCGCGCTGCTCGTGCTGGCTTCTGCGTCCGCCATCACCGAGCATGGTTTGCCATCACGCGCCCGCATCATCGCCAGTACCGCCGTCGGCTGTGATCCTGCCACGATGGGCCTCGGCCCCGTTCACGCCATCCATCGTTTGTGCGAGGAAACCGGCTGGAAACTCGATGAAGTGGACGCCATCGAAATCAACGAAGCCTTCGCCGCGCAAGCGCTCGCCTGCGCCCAGCAGCTCGGCCTTGATCCGAACAAGCTGAATCAACGCGGCGGTGCCATCGCCCTCGGTCATCCCATCGGTGCCAGCGGTGCGCGAGTGCTGGTGACCTTGCTTCACCTCATGGAAGACCTGAATCTCCATCGCGGCATCGCCAGCCTCTGCATCGGCGGCGGCATGGGCATCGCGATGGCAATCGAGCGGGACAGATGAGAATGCTTGCGTTAGTTAGCGAGCGTTGCCCGAAAAGGCTCACTTTAAAGAAAGATCAGTTGCTCCACGGCCAGTCATTTGCCCCCTTCTCAGGTGTCCCTCACCCTCATCCTCACTCATCCCGGCGGCGCTCATAAGGACGAATTCCTTGCCTGCTGTCTCCTCGCTGCATTGCACCGCGTGCCCTTGGTTCGCCGCGAACCCTCTGAGACCGACCTCGCTGATCCGACCATCGCCGTGGTCGATGTCGGTGGCGAGCATGCCCCCAAGCGGAACAACTTCGATCATCATCAGTTTCCAGCCGACCACCCGCCGGTCTGCGCGCTAAGTCTCGTGCTGCAGCATCTCGGCGTCTATGAGGATGCCCGCCAGTTCTGCGACTGGCTGGAGCCTGCCGAATGGTTTGACACTCGCGGCCCCAACGTCACATCCAAGTGGCTCGGCGTGGATCGCGGGACGATGAACAAACTGACCTCCCCCATCGACATCACCCTCCTGCGTCGTTTCGCCAAGGCCAAACGCCTGGAGCCCGGCGAGCCGCTGTGGGAAATCCTCAGCTACATCGGCCAGGACACCCTGGAATACCTGCGCGACCTGCGTGCACACATCGACTTCGTCGCACAGCACGCCGAAATCTGGAACGTGGATGGAAATGAAATCCTCTTTCTCCCCCGCACCGATCCCCTTCGCGACGCCCCCTCTGCCGGCATTGACCGCTACCTCGAAAGCACCGGCAAGAGCCACAGCATCTCCGCGCTCATCTACCCCGACCGCCGAGGGGCTGGCTATGGTCTCTCACGTCACAACGACGACCCGAGCCACGACTTCACCCGCATCCAAAATGAGCCAGACGTCCACTTCGCCCACGCACGCGGTTTCATCGCCAAAACCTCGGCCGTGGAGATCGCACGCGTGAAGCAGTTGCTCGTATTGTCCAGGGTGTAGCTGCGCCAACGCATGATGAAACAAGTAAGACGTTAGAAGTTAGATGTCAGACGTGGTGATGCCGCAGGCGGCACCTCTCACCTCTCACTTCTTACTTCTCACGCTGTGAGGCTTTTCAATAGGCTGCTTGCCAGCCGGAGCTCTGCCGTTTCGCATCGGTCAGATCAGTTCCATCGGACAAGTTCGACTCGGCGGTTCTTTGCACGACCGTCCTCGGTCGTGTTCGGTGCCGCCGGGCTGGCAAAACTGCTACCAAAGGGGAAGAGACGCTGCTTCGAGATGCCAAAAAGGCCCGTCAGGGCCTCCACCACTGCGGCTGCGCGGCGATTCGAAAGATCGCGGTTGAACTCGAACTCGCCCACGTTGTCCGTATGCCCCACCACCAGGAGCTTCAGTTCCGCATCATCTTGCAGCAGCTTCTGCACTTCCTGAAGCGTGCTGTCGGACTCGGCTTTGAGCGTTGCCTTGTTCGTGTCAAAGTAGATGCCGTACAGCGCCACACGACCGGTGGTGCTGATCTGCTTCTCCATCTCTGCGGCCTTCACCTGCACCATGCGGTTTTGCATCGCCTTGGTCTCGATGACATCCACCCGGGCCGCCACCGTGCCTGGGGCCAGCCCCTTCTCCAGATCCTTCCAGGAATCCGTGATGGCACCAGCAAAGATCGTCACATAGACATCGCCCGCCCCGCCCTCACCCGCCTTCTTCAAAGCCGTGTAGCGAAAGTCCTCGCAGCCCGGCAGGGTGTACTCCTGCAGCGCGTAGTCGGTCTCGGTTTGATAAACCTCCTTCAGGAAGCGACCGTAGCCGTTGTCCAGCGTGTTGCTATCATCCTGCGGCTTGCCGCCGCTGCTGCCTTCAAAGAGAACCTCAAAGCCGTTGCTCTTGAGCTCCTCCTGGTAGCCCCGGATGCACTCCAGCGTGGCCGCATCCTTCGGCTGGCGGTAAAAAATCGTCGTCCTCGCTCCCTCAGCCACCACCTTCTTCCACGCGTTGAACTTCTGCGTCTCGTAGTTGAAGACCACCCGCTCCAGCGGGATCTGGTGCCC
>CAXNGR010000624.1:0-3425 GCA_964201265.1 Verrucomicrobiaceae bacterium | reverse complement strand
CGTCTGAGCTTCGCGCCTGCGCAGAACTTCAGGTGCGAGATCATGCACCGCGCCTTCTGGCTCGCCAGTGACACGGATGCCTGGGTGCGCGGCCTGCGCCGTGACCGCACGGGTGGCAGTGGAGATTTCATCGGCCAGGAGACTGACATCCGCCTCGTCTGGCAGCTCTGCAAAAACTTCGATCTCGACCTCGCCTATTCGCATTTCTGGCCGGGTGGGTTCGTGGCAAGCACCGGAGCCGCACCGCCAGGGGATTTCATGCAGATCGCGGCCACGCTTCGATTTTGAACCTGCCAGGATCGCATGAAGGAAGAGGTGGCCTGGGGTTGAAGCGTTCCTCGATTCAATCCGCCTCTGCCTAATGTTTGCCGACCTCGACACCGAGTTCTTTGAGCTGCTTGCGCACGATTTTGAGCACCTCGCGGCCGTCTTTGGTGATCTTGTAGCTGCGCGGGGCTTTGGGGCCGCGAGTGGCATCGGCGGTGGAGGTGAGCCAGCCGTTTCGTTCCATGCGCTTGAGCAGCGGGTAAAGCGTGCCGGGGCTGACCTCGTAGCCATGGTGTGCCAGCTCCTTGAGCATCCACTGGCCGATCACCTCGCCCTCGGCAGCATGGTGCAGGACATGCACTTTCCAGAAGGAAAGCAGGATTTCATGATTGACGAGCTTGAGGTCCACGGCGGATTGGAAAAAATACACGTCCATCAAAGGGGCGTGAGGTCAAGCAACGACTGGGTGGAATCTCACCGCAGGTAGATGAACTCGTTGCTCATCATCAGCGCTTGGCAGAGTTGCGTCCAGGCTTGCTGCTCGCGCTTGTCGGCGTCCTGCTGGCTGGAATTGAGCGCGGCGTTGGTCGTGATGAGAAAATTCTGCGCACGATGGAGATCGTCGTCGGCGGCCTCACGGGCAAAGGCGAGGCGGTAGGCGGCGCGGAGGCGCTGCACGTTTTCAGAGGAGAGTTTGGCGAGGCGTTGAGCGAAGCTGCGGGCGGCGTCGCTGGCGAGGTCGCTGTTCATGAGCAGCAGCGCCTGCGGGGAGACGACGGTGCTGTTGCGCAGGCCGGTGGAGGTGGAGGGATCGGGATAATCGAACTGCTGGAAGAGGTCGTAGAGGTTGTTGCGGATGATCGGCAGATAGAGTGCCCGGCGTGTGCTGCCGTAGGTGGTGAAGTCTTTGGAGGTGTGGTTGAAAACGAACTCGCGATTGCGACGCGGGATGGTTTTACCGCCAAAAGTGGTGTCGAGGCTGCCAGCGACATGCAGCAGTGCGTCGCGCACTTCTTCGGCCTCAAGACGGCGGACCGGGAATTGGTTCAGCAGATGATTTTCGGGATCGCTGAGAGCCGCCTGAGGCGGAACAGCAGAGCTTTGCTGATAGGTGCGCGAGCTCATGATGAGCCGGTGCATGTCCTTGAGGCTCCAGCCGTTGCTGGTGAACCAGCGGGCCAGCCAGTCGAGCAGCTCAGGATGCGTGGGCTGCTGGCCGAGCAGACCAAAGTTGTCCGTGGTGGGGACGATGCCTTGATTGAAATGCCAGGACCAGATGCGGTTGGCCATGACACGCGAGGTGAGCGGATGCTCCGGGCTGGCGAGCCAGCGGGCGAGTTCGAGGCGACCGCTTTGATTTGCGGGGAATTGCGGCTGCGTTTTCAGCGAGGCCTGCACCACCTGCACAAAGCCGCGATGCACGGGTTTGCCGAGGGCGAGGTGATTGCCGCGGATATGCACGGGCAGCTCTTTGAAGACCTTCGGTGCCTCAGACACGGCCAGGGTGGTGGGCAGGTCGGGGAGATGGCTCTCCGTGCTCATCATGGTGTCCATCAGGGCGCGGACTTTGGCAGCGATCTCTTTCGGATACAGCACGATGGGTTCCGGCGGCAGGGCGAGGAAGCCAGCGGCTTTGTCCAGCTCGGCACGCGCCTGATGCAGCAGCGAGCCTTCGTCGTCCTTGACCTTGGTTTTCACGGCCAGCTTTTCGGCGGCGCTGAAGATCGCGGCGAAGTAGGCACGCAGAGGCGTGGCCGTGCCTGCCGATTTCATGGCGTCATGCCAGGGCTTGAAGACGGGTAGGTGCTCGTTCGCGGCGAGATAGACGCGGCAGTTTAGCAAGAGGTGGGGTCGCAGACCGTGCTTTTTCGCCACCGGTTTGACGCTGCTCAATGTCGGCGTGGCAGGCAGCTCGCAGGCGGCCATGAGGTAATCGACCGCATGCTCACGCGCTTCTTTGCGCAGCGCGGCGTTGGCTTCGGTTTGCGCCTTGGAGACGGCGGCCCTTTGCTCCTTGAGGATGCGCTCGCTGGATTTCACCGCTGCGAAGTCATCCAGCGATCCCATGGGGGCCTCATACGCCGTGCTCAGTGCGCCGATGCGGTCCACGCTGAAACTTTGCGTGCTTTTGAAGATGGCAGCCAGCGCGTAGTAGTCAGTCTGCGGGATGGGGTCGAACTTGTGGTCATGGCAGCGCACGCAGCCGAGCGTGAGGCCCATGAAGGCGCGGCCCATGACGTCGATCTGCTCGTCGATGACATCCATGGCGAGCTTTTCCTTGTCCGGCTCGGCCAGCACCTTCGCCCCGAGATTGAGGAAGGCGGTGGCCGTGACGCGCTCGTGGCGCGTGGGAATGTCGCGTGAATCGAGCAGATCGCCCGCGAGTTGCTCGGTGAGGAACTGATCGAAAGGCTTGTCCGCATTGATCGACTTCACGACATAATCGCGGTAGCGCCACGCCGTCCCGAGAGCGATGTTTTCATCAAGGCCGTTGGAATCCGAGTAACGCGCGACATCCAGCCAGTGGCGGCCCCATTTTTCACCGTAATGCGGCGAGCGCAGCAGGCGGTCCACGACCTTCGCGAAAGCATCCGGCGACTTGTCGGCCAGGAAGGCATCGACTTCGTCGGGGCTAGGCGGCAGGCCGGTCAAATCGAAGGTGGCGCGGCGGATGAGCGTGCGTTTGTCAGCCGGCGCGGCGAGTGAGAGGCCTTTTTCGCTGAGTTTTTCAAGGATGAAGGCATCAATCGGGTTCTCCGCCTTCACCGCAGGCACTTTCGGCTTCGCGATGGGGCGGAAGGCCCAGTGCTTGCTGCCTTCGGCGATGTCGATCACGCGCGGGGCGGCATGTTTGGCGTCTGCGACGGCTTCGCGAGGATCAGGCGCTCCCATTTTGACCCATGCTTCGAGCGCCTTCACTTCGGCGGAGGGCAGGGCACCTTTCGGCGGCATCTGCATGTCCTGGTTGTGGTAGCGCACGGACTCGATGATTCGGCTTTTGTCAGTATTGCCCGCGACGAGTGCGGGTCCGTTGTCTCCACCTTTGAGCAGGCCGTCGCGTGAGTCGATCAGCAGGCCGCCTTTGCTCTTGCCCGACTCGGCGGAATGGCACTCGTAGCAGCGCTTGATGAGGATCGGGCGGATGGTCTTCTCAAAGA